>DUTA01000053.1 GCA_012842325.1 Bacillota bacterium
ATGACCATGGTGGTGGTGACCCACGAGATGGGCTTTGCCCGGGAGGTTGGGAACCGGGTGCTCTTTATGGACGAAGGCCGGATTGTGGAAGAAGGCCCCCCGGAGAGAATTTTCAGTAATCCCCAAAACCCCCGGACCCAGGCTTTTTTAAGCAAAATATTGTAGCCGGGGCTGCCGGCAACAGGACCGGCAGCCCTGCAGGCGCGCCAGGCACGAAATGGCGCGTTTTATTTTACTTTTTTGTATTATCTCTCTTTAAGTCTTGCCAGAATTGTCAAATTGGTATATATTATGCCGGGGAGGCAAACTGGCCTTGGCAACTTACGGCTCTTCTATAGGGCACAATTTCCAGCATCAAGGGGGAGGGTAATGGAAACAAGGGACAAGCGTAAGTCCTCGCAGCTTCGGTACATACAGGAACTGGAAGATAGGCTGCAAGGGGGGGAAAGGGCAGAGCTCGAGCTCGAATACTGCAAAAAGCAGGTGGCGGAGTTTTGGCGTGCAAGGGATGGAAGGAAGGAGCGAGCCGGGGGAAACGGCCGGGCGGCTTCCCGGTACCTGCCGGACAACAGGTTTGCGGACAGGGAAAGGGCGTGGGTAGAGAGGATAAAACTGGCCCTGGCCAGGGAAGAGTTTAAAATCTATTACCAGCCCATTGTCCAGGGGGAAGAAAAACTGGAAATTACCTGGGTGGAGGCCCTCCTGCACTGGCCCAGCCCCGACCTGGGCATGATCTATCCGGACAAATTTATCCCGGCTGCGGAAAAGTCTGGCCTGATCCTGCCCCTGGGGGAATGGGTCCTTTCTACTGCCTGCGCCCAGGTCAGGGACTGGCAGCGGGCGGGGCACTGCCGGCTGAAACTGGCGGTCAATGTTTCCCCCCTGGAACTTGAGCAGGAGGATTTCGTGGCCAGGGTGGAGAGAATCCTGGCGGAAAGGGATTTTGACCCGCAGAAGCTGATCCTGGAAGTAACGGAAAGCGTTGCCGTAGGGGATTTTGCTTTCCTGGCCGAGAATCTGTCCGCCCTCAGGGAAATGGGCATCGGCATTGCCCTGGACGACATCGGCACCCGCTGTTCTTCCCTGGAATGGGTCAAAAAACTGCCGGCGAATATCCTGAAGATCGACCCGGCCTTTGTCCTGGACATAGAGGAAGATGCGGGCAGCAAGGCCATTGTGGCCGCCCTCCTGGACATGGCCGCTGCCCTCGGCCTGGAAGTTGTGGCCGAAGGGGTGGCAAGTTCCAGGAAGCTGGAACTGCTGCACAAACTGGGATGCCGCTTTTTTCAGGGGAATCTCTTCAGCCCGCCCGTGCCGGCGGGGGATTTTGCCCCCCTCCTCGGGGGTCTTCCCCCGGCGGATATTAAGGGGATACTGGCCGTGATGCGGTCCGGGAGAAAGTAATTTTGGGGGGAGCGGCCCCCTTGACAAGTAGATATATTCCAATTTTCATCCTCGGGGAAATTAATTAAGGGGGAACGGTCCCCGGCGCGAGCCGGGGGCCGGTGGAACGCAGCTGGGAGGTTAAGGATGAAGAAGGCAGTATTATTATCCTTTGTCTCCATACTGTTTTTGGTGAGCCTTTCGTTCCCAGTCCACAGCTATCCCGTTGATGAATACTTCTGGCACATCCTCGCAGCCCACGGTCCGGTTATGCTGGTGATCGATCCGGAAACCGGCCGCATTGATTATGCCAGCCAGGCCGCGGCCGATTTTTTCGGCTACCCGGCGGAAGAGCTGGCCGGGATGGCTGTGGCCAATATCGCCGCCGGCAGCCGGGAAGAGCTGGCGGCAATAATGGTAGCAGCCCTGACCCGGGAGGAGCATCACTTTACCCTGCAGCACCGGCTGGCCAGCGGGGAGACCAGGACGGTGGAGCTCTATGCCTATCCCTACCTGGAAGGGGATAGGGAGAAGCTCTTTACCATTGTCCACGATGTAACGGCGGAAAGCCGGCTGGGGGCCCAGAACAGGGCTCTGGCCATAGCCTGTTTCGCTGCTCTAATGGCCATCATTGCCTGTTTGGTTTTTATTACCCACCTGCGGGAGAAAAACCTGGCGGAATTGAGGCGGAGGAATGAAGAGATAAATCTTTTTAACGAACTGCGACGCGGTTTTATGAACGCCATCGACGGCCTCATTTACCTGAAGGACGAGAACCTGCGGTATCTCTTTGCCAACAAGGCCATGGAGGAGTTCTACCGGCTGGGGGAGAAGGAAATTGTCGGCCGCGACGACTACGACCTGGGCCCGGCCGCATTGGCCGAAAGAATCAGGAAAACGGACCTGGAGGTCTTGCGGGAGCAGCGCCTGATTGTGGACCAGATCGAGTGGGGCGGCAGGGTCTTGAAGACCACCAAATTCCCCGTGCGGCTGGTCACGGGCAAATACGGAGTTGGGGCCTATATTCAGGACGTCACCGAGGAGCATGCCCGGCTGCGGAAGGAAGAACGAAGGCTGCTTAGGAACAGCATCCTGGTGGAAATTCTGGGCCGGAACTTTTCTTCCACGGACGAGCAGCTGAAACATGCCCTCGATGAGGCCCTGCGGCTGACGGAAAGCAAATACGGCTACCTGCACCTCTACGAGGAAGAAACGGGGGAGCTCACCCTCCTGGCCTGGTCCCGGGGGGCAGCGGAGGATTGTCAGCTGCCGGACCGGGAGGTCAAGCACCGGCTGGAAAGGGCGGGCCTGCTGGGCCAGGTGGTGGCCCGGCGCCAGCCTCTAATTGTCAACGATTACCAAAAGGGTTATCCCTCCAAAAAGGAGCTGCCCCCGGGGCATATACCCATCACCCGCTTCCTGCTGGTCCCGGTTCTCATCGAGGACCGGGTCGTAGCGGTCCTGGGCCTGGCCAACAAGGAGGAGGATTATGACCAGGAGGTTCTCCACCAGGTGACGGTCCTGATGAACATGGTCTGGCAGGCAAAGGAGAGGAGAGAAGCCGTCGATAACCTGGCTCTGGAGAGGCAGAAATACTTCCTCACCCTCCTTTCCATCGGCGACGGGGTAATGGTGGTGGACAGGGAGGGGAAGATTGAGATCCTCAACGAGGCGGCCCAAAAAATGACGGGCTGGTTGGATCGGGAGGCGGTGGGCAGGCACTACCGGGAGGTCTTTGTCCTGACCCACGAGGAGGAAGGTGGACAGGTCCAGGATCCCATCGCCGCGGCCCTGGCAACGGAAAGGATCCAGAAGCTGGACAACAAGGCGGTGCTCGTTTCCCGGGACGGGAAGAGGTATCACCTGGAGGACAGCGCCGCTCCCATTAAGGACAGCAGCGGCCATACCATCGGGGTGGTGCTGGTCTTCAGGGATGTGACGGCGGAGAAGGAACAGCGGAAAAAGATAGAGTACCTGAGCTTCCGGGATCCCCTGACGGGACTTTACAACCGCCGCTATGTGGAAGAAAAGCTGCAGGAACTGGATAGCGGCGAGAACCTGCCCCTGTCCATAATTGTGGGGGATATCAACAGCCTGAAGCTGGCCAACGACATCTTCGGCCACAGCTACGGGGATCAGCTCCTGCAAAGGACGGCGGAAGCGCTCCGGCGGGTGCTCCGCACCGGCGACATCATTGCCCGCTGGGGCGGGGATGAGTTCCTGGTCCTGCTGCCCCACACCGGAGCCCGGGAGGCGGAAAAGATAGTGGCCCGGATCAAGGATGAGGTGGGCCGGGAATATATCCGGGGCATCCAGGGCACCATATCCCTGGGCTTTGCCACCAAGGAGAAGGTGGAACAGAAGGTCCTGCAGGTTATAAAACAGGCGGAAGATGCCATGTACACGGAAAAATCCCTGGGCAGGGCCGGCAACGACCGCCGGATGCTGGGCAATCTGCTGGTGGCCTTCCACAAAGCCAGCCCCCGGGAAAGCGGCCATGCCGATCGGGTTGCCCGCCTTTGCCGCAATTTCGGCATCAAGCTGGGGCTTGCCCCGCGGGAACTGGAGCGGCTGGTGGAAGCCGGTTTCTTCCATGACCTGGGTAAGATTGTCCTCGACCGGGAGGTCCTGAACAAGGTGGGGGTGCTGACGGAGCAGGAATGGTGTCAGGTAAAGAGGCATCCCGTTGTGGGCTGCCGCATCCTCAAACTCTTTGACGAGACCTTTGACCTGGCCGACATTGTCCTTTCCCACCACGAGCGGTGAGACGGCACCGGTTACCCCGTGGGTCTTAAAGGGGAGGAGATCCCCCTGCTTTCCCGGATTGTGACTCTGGTCGAGGCCTACGATGCCATGGTCAGCGGCTTCTACAGCGGCAGCCCCCTGGAGAAGGAGGAAGCCCTGGCCATTATTGAAGCCGGAGCCGGCTCCCAGTTTGACCCCCGGCTGGCCTGGGCCTTCCGCGGGTTCATTGCCGCCGGCGAAAAAGTTGGGTAATTTGGTTTGACTTTCCCGCCGGCCTGTGGTACGATGATTAAGCAAATGTGGGCTCGAGGGCTCAGAGAAACATTAGGGAGGAATGTGCAACATGCAAGGCCGTGTCAAGTGGTTCAATGCGGAGAAAGGGTACGGATTCATTGAGAGGGAAGATGGTGACGACGTCTTCGTACACTACTCCGCCATCCAGGAAGAAGGGTTTAAGACCCTCCAGGAAGGTCAGCAAGTGGAATTCGACATCGTTGAAGGTGCCCGAGGCCCACAGGCTGCCAACGTGGTTAAGCTCTAAATTTTTGCGACATCTTAGCCCCGGTACTGAGCCGGGGCATTGCTTTTTTTCTCCCCTGTTAATTTTAACCTGCTGGCAGGATTTTCTGGTACTATCGGGAATAATATATATTAAAAGGAAAGGAGTGGTGTTATGCGGATTACAGTTAAAGGAAAGAACATCGCGGTAACACCAGCCTTGCGCCAGTATGTGGAGAAGAAGCTGTCCAAGCTGGAACGGTATTTTGACAATATCGATGAGGCCATCACCACCCTCTCGGTGGAAAAGGAGCGGCACATTGTGGAGGTGACGGTACCCTTAAACGGCGGCATGCTTCTCCGGGGGGAAGAAGAAACCAACGACATGTATGCCTCCATCGACCTGGTCGTGGAGAAGCTGGAGCGGCAGATCGAAAAGTACAAGACCAAAATCGCCCGGAAGATGAAGGACGGCAAGCTCCTCGATCTGGCCCCGAGCCAGGAGAAAAGTGCCGGGGAGGAGGAGCCCCGCCTTGTCCGGACCAAGCGCTTTGCCGTCAAGCCCATGACCGTTGAGGAGGCCATCCTGCAGATGAACCTCCTGGGCCACGATTTCTTCGTCTTCAGCAATGCCGAGTCGGAAGAGGTGAATGTGGTCTACCGCCGCCGGGACGGGAATTACGGCCTGATTGAACCGGTTTTTGACTAGGTAGAGGGTGAACAAGCCGGCCCCCAGGGGCCGGCTTTCTGCGTTGAAAATTAAAAATAGTGGAAGGCATTGGTGGAGAACCGAATTATTGGCTTTTTTTCGGAAAAAGGAGGAATTTTCTCCCACCAGGCGAATTATTAAATATTATATTAGCTAAGCCCGGGGTGGTGAAGGAGGGAAAGGAGTGGAAGATGCGACTATCCTTCCAGCGCAGGAAGACCTGGAAGCCTGTCTGACTGAGGTGCGGGGGATCTCGGCTGCCAGGGTGGTTATTGCCAAGGGCCAGATCGAAGCCATCCATATTCTGGCCGAGCCTGACCGGAACCCCAAGCAGGTGGTGCGGGACGTAGAATCCGCCCTGCAGGCCCGCTTTGGGATCGATATCGACCACAAGAAGATCAGCGTTGCCCAGGTGAATGGACAGATACAATTTCCTCCTTCCGCACGGCCTCGCCTGGTAGCCATTGGTTTTACCGCCTCCAATAACCGGGCCACCGCCCGGGTAGAATTGGAGTTTGGCCGGGATTTGTACGAGGGTGAGGCAGAGGGCCCCAATACCAGCTTCAATAAATTGCGCCTGACGGCGGCGGCAGCCCTGAAGGCCATCGAGAGCTTCACCCGGCAGCGGTGTACCTTTCTGTTGGAAGATGTGGCCGTCGTGCCCACGGGACGGTGGGAGACGGCCGTGGTGGTGGTAACGGCCCTGACCCAGGGGAGGGAAGAACGACTGGCCGGTGCTGTCCTGGTGGAAGGAGACCGGGCGGAAGCGGTGGTCAAGGCAACTCTTTCTGCTGTGAACCGCAGATTGTCCTTTCTTTCTGCTAAATAATATGACCGGCGGTTTAAAAACTTATTAAGAGCGGAGCGGAAAACCTGAGCGGAGCCGTATTGCCTGTCCGCATTTAGCGGAGGCGGGCAGAGTACGGAAAGAACGGGAGGGTTTTCCTGTGGCAAGGCTCTTAACCATCCTCACTGCCATTGCAACAATGATCCTGGCTGGTGGTGCCAGCTTCCGCTGGGGTTAAAAGAATATATGAATGACCAACAACCGCCGGTCATTTTTGTTTGTAAATTATGGGCAGATCCTTGTCCACATACCTATTACTATACCATCGCACCGTAGTTTGGAGTGGAGCGGATGAAGCAGCAGCTGGTTCTCAAGCTATATGTGGGCGCTATTATTCTGGCCGGTCTGGCTTTGCTTGTTTGGCTCGTTCCCGCGGCCTTGCAAGGGGTTAACTGGCTCGAGTTGGCGTTTTTTCTTCTGTTTGTTATGGCCGCCGAAGCCATGCCCGTGTACCTCCCCCGGGAAATAATTGTCTCCGTGAGTTTTTGTGTCATTTATGCCGCCCTCCTCATTTACGGACCGGGGGTGGCGGGCCTGGTGGCGGCTGCGGGGGCCCTGGTGGGGAACAAACCGGGAACGCCCTGGTACCGGATTGCCTTCAATGCCGCCCAGCTGGCCCTGTCCGCCGGTCTGGCGGGGCTGGTCTTTCAGGGGTTGGGCGGCCGTCCGGGCAGCATAGATATGGTGGGAGACCTGGTTCCTATTGTGGTGGGAGCCCTTGTTTATTTTATCCTCAATTCTTCTTTTATTGCCATCGTAGCCGGCCTGTCCCAGGGCATCTCGCCGGTGGATATCTGGTTCTCCCGGGTCGGCAGTGTCGTCATCAATTACCTGGTCCTCATCCCCCTGGCGGTGCTCATCGCCGTCCTCTATATCCGGGACGGGATTCCCGCCGTCCTCCTGCTGGCCATTCCCCTGGCCCTGGCCCGCTTTTCCTTCCAGCAGTTCACCAATATGCGGAGCATCTATCTCCAGACCATCAAGGCCATTGTGGCCGCCGTTGACGCCAAGGATTCCTACACCAGGGGCCATTCGGACCGGGTGCGGGAGATGTGTGTGGCCATTGCCCGGGAACTGAAGATGCCCGAGAGGGAACAGGAGGTAATTGAATACATGGCCCTCCTCCACGATACGGGGAAAATTGGGGTCAGCGAGGCCATCCTCCACAAACCGGGCCGCCTCACCGACGAGGAATACCGGGTGATTCAGGAGCACCCCATCATCGGCGCCCGGGTCGTGTCGGAGGTGGATTTTTTCAAAAGGGCAAGCGACATCGTCCGCCACCACCATGAGTGGTACAACGGGGAAGGCTATCCCGACGGGCTGAAGGGGGATGAGATTCCCCTGGGGGCCCGGATCATAGCCGTGGCCGACGCCTTCGATGCCATGACTTCCCACCGGCCCTACCAGCGGACCCGCAGCGTGGACGAGGCCCTGGAGGAGCTGAAGGCCAACGCCGGGAGGCAGTTTGACCCCCGGGTGGTGGAAGCCTTTTTACGGGTGATGCAGCGCAGCAGGGGGAGGCCCTAGGCCTCTTTTTTCGTGCCCGGCGCCGGTCTTTGTATGAGTAAAATTAACTCTGGTACTGGAGGAGAATATTAGAAAAAAAGAAGGAACGAGAAGCCGATCCTCCGAAGTGATAAGTTAGCACAACAAAACACAGAGGAGGTGGTCCTCGTTCCTATG
>DUTA01000054.1 GCA_012842325.1 Bacillota bacterium
AATGCCCGAGGACAAACCATTTGCGCCCCCTACAGCCCCCGGCCCTTGCCGGGTGCCCCAGTCTCCCAGCCTTTAACCTGGGAAGAAGTGGCCAATTATTCCCCCCGCTCCTACAGCATAGAGACCGCCATCCGGCGGATCAGGGAGGTCGGTGACCTCTTTGCCCCGGTGCTGAAAAACCGGCAATCACTCAAACCCCTCCTGGACTACCTGGCCCGTAAAGGGGCACTTTAAAAGGAAAGAAGGAATAATAATAGCCGTGGCAAATTAGTAAAAGGGCATGGGCCAAAGGGCCGGGCCCATAAGATTTTTTCTTGTCCGGGTGTAATAATTTTGTAATAATTGGGTGGTAGAATAGATTGGACTGCTCTGGAACGGGAGGGGTGAAACCATGGACGGGGAGCGGCTGTACTGGTGGGCGCTGTCCCTGGCCCCCGGTATCGGAGCCCGCCGGTTCTTTAAACTCCTGGAAGAGTTTGGTTCCGCCCAGAATGTTTGGGCCTGCAAGCCTGCCGATTTGGGGCCCTTCCTTCCGGCCCGGGTAAGGGAAGAGTTTGCTGCCTTTCGGGCCAGTTTTGATCCGGAGCCCCGGTTAAAGGCTCTGCGGGAGCGGGGCATCACCCTTCTAACCCTTTTGGATGCCGAATACCCGGAAAATTTACGGGATATTGCCGATCCGCCCCCGGTACTGTATGTCCTCGGGAAGCTTGAGCCCCGGGATTCCCGGAGCATCGCTGTGGTGGGGAGCCGCCGGGCTACCCCCTACGGGCGAACGACAGCGGAACGTTTCGGGCGGGAGCTGGCAGAACTGGGTTTTACCGTTGTCAGCGGCATGGCCCGGGGGATAGACACCTGTGCCCACCGGGGCTGTCTGGCGGCCGGGGGCCGTACCATTGCCGTCCTGGGCTGCGGCCTGGATTATGTTTATCCGCCGGAAAACCGCAAGCTTATGGCCAGGATTGCCCGGGAAGGGGCAGTGATCACAGAATTTCCCCTGGGCACACCCCCGGAAGCCGGGCATTTCCCCACCCGCAACCGCATTATCAGCGGCCTTTCCCTGGGCGTAGTGGTTGTGGAAGCGGCTGCCACCAGCGGCTCGCTGATAACCGTCGATTGGGCCCTGGAACAGGGGCGGGAGGTCTTTGCCGTATCCGGCAATATTAACAGCCCCTACAGCCGGGGGACCAACTTCCTGATCAGCCAGGGAGCCCGTTTGGTGCAGGGAGCCCGGGATATTGCCGCCGAATTAAGGGTGCCGGTGGAGAAAGCCGGCGGTCAGAAGGAAACCATAGCCCTGAGCAGGGAAGAAAAAAGGGTGCTGGCGGTATTTCGAGACCGGCATCTACATATTGATGAAATAATCAGGGCTACCCGCCTGGCACCCCAGCAGGTTATCTCCATCCTGCTCATGCTGGAATTGAAGGGCTGTGTCCAACAACTGCCGGGAAAACTGTTTGTCAGGACGGGATAAGCCCGGGGATTTTTTCTTTTGACACTTGCCACAACTTTTGGTAGAGTTTGGGTAGTAAAGAGGTAATGGCAAAAATTTGCTGGTGGAGGTGAAGCTGTGGCTAAATCTCTGGTAATAGTAGAATCACCGGCCAAAGCCAGGACAATAAAGAAATTTCTCAGCAACCGTTACCAGGTGCATGCCTCCATGGGCCATGTGCGGGATCTGCCCCGCAGCCAGTTTGGGGTTGATATTGAAAAGGGCTTCGAACCCAAGTATATAACCATCCGGGGGAAGGGACCGGTGCTGCAGGAGCTGCGGCGACTGGCCAAAAAGGCTGCCAAGGTATACCTGGCCTCCGACCCCGACCGGGAGGGGGAAGCCATTGCCTGGCATCTGAGTGAAGTCCTGGGGATCAACCCCGGTGAACGGTGCCGGATTGAGTTCAATGAGATAACCAAGGAAGCGGTCCAGAAGGCCCTGAAGAACCCCCGCCCCATCGATTTCAACCGGGTCAACGCCCAGCAGGCCAGGCGGATCCTCGACCGCCTGGTAGGCTATAAACTGAGCCCCCTGCTCTGGCAGAAGGTAAAAAAGGGTTTGAGTGCCGGGAGGGTCCAGTCGGTGGCCGTCCGGCTGATTTGTGATCGGGAGCGGGAGATTGCTGCCTTTGTCCCTGAGGAATACTGGAGCCTGACTGCCCTTTTCGAGGCCGAGGAAGGGGGAGCCACCTTCCGGGCCAAGTTTTACGGGACCGGGGAGGAAAAGCTCCCACTAAAGAACGAAGCCGAAACCAGGGGCATAATGACAGAACTTGAGGGAGCCGCCTTCAGCGTAGTGGCTGTCAGCCGCAAGGAACGGAAAAAGAACCCGCCCCGTCCCTTTACCACCAGCAGCCTCCAGCAGGAAGCGGCGCGAAAACTTGGTTTCAGCGTAAAAAAAACCATGCTGCTGGCCCAGCAATTGTATGAAGGGCTGGACCTGGGGAAAGAAGGCACCGTGGGGCTTGTTACCTATATCCGTACCGATTCGACCCGGATTTCCGAGCTTGCCCGGCAGCAGGCCAGGTCCTATATCGAAAGGGAGCTGGGCCCCCAGTACTGGTCGGGCCAGAAAACTGCTCCCGCCAGGGGCGGCAGGGTCCAGGATGCCCATGAGGCCATACGCCCCACCAGTGTGGAAAGAACCCCGGAAACAGTGCGTCCCTATTTGAAGGGAGATTTGTACAAGCTCTACCAGCTGATTTGGGAACGTTTCATTGCCAGCCAGATGGCGCCGGCAAAGTACAACACCGTCACTGTCGATATACGGGGAGGGAACTATATTTTCCGGGCCACCGGCTCCACCCTGGTCTTTCCCGGTTTCCTGCAGGTTTATGATGAGGCCAAGGAAAACAACCAGGAGGAAGAGGAAGGACTGCTGCCGGAGCTGGTGGAAGGGCAGGAACTCAAGCTGCTGGATTGGGAACCTAAACAGCATTTTACCCAGCCGCCGCCCCGCTACAGCGAGGCGACCCTGGTCAAAGCCCTGGAAGAAAAAGGGATCGGGCGGCCCAGCACCTACGCCCCCATTGTCAGCACTATTTTGCAGCGGGGTTATGTGACCATGGAAGAGCGGCGGTTTGTGCCCACCGAATTGGGATTTATTGTGACAGATCTTTTAACGGAGTTTTTCCCTGAGATAATCGATGTGGAATTTACTGCCAACATGGAGAGCCACCTGGATTCCATAGAGGAAGGCAGGCTCGATTGGCGCCAGGTCGTAGGTGATTTCTATCGTCCCTTTGCGGCAGAGTTAGAAGTAGCCCGGGAAAAAATGCAGGTAGTAACCATAGAAGACGAGGTTACCGAAGAAGTCTGTGAGCTTTGCGGCCGGAATCTCGTTGTCAAGACCGGCCGCTACGGAAAGTTTCTGGCTTGTCCCGGTTTCCCCGACTGCCGTTTTACGAAGCCCATCCTGGAAGGGATCGGGGTGAAATGTCCCCGCTGCGGCGGGGAACTGGTAATCCGGCAGGGCAAAAAGGGCCGGCGGCGCAAGTTTTACGGCTGCAGCAATTACCCCGCCTGCGACTTTCACCTCTGGGACAAACCGGTGGACAGGAAATGCCCCCGGTGCCAGAGCCTCCTGGTGGAAAAGGGCCGGGGCAAGAAGCTATTCTACCAGTGCAGCAATGAGGAATGTGGGTATAGGGAAACTCCCCAGGAAAGTGGCGGGGAAGGGGGTTGATGGCAATTATGCAACCGGAAATAATTATCGTCGGTGGAGGCCTGGCCGGGTCGGAAGCTGCCTGGCAGGCAGCCCGCCGGGGTGTCAGGGTAACACTGTGGGAAATGCGGCCAAAACGCATGACTCCTGCCCATCATACGGGAGCCTTTGCTGAACTGGTCTGCAGCAATTCCTTCCGGGCCCAGGCCCTGGAAAATGCCGTGGGGCTTTTAAAGGAGGAAATGCGGCGGTTGGGTTCCGTCATTATGGAATGTGCCGATAAAGAGCGGGTCCCCGGCGGCGGTGCCCTGGCAGTGGACCGGGAGGGCTTCGCGGCCTGCGTCACTGAGAAGGTTGCCAACCATCCCCTGATTACGGTAATAATTGACGAGGTGACGGCGGTGCCGCCCCGGCAGCAGCCGGTGGTGATTGCCACCGGCCCCCTGACCTCGGAAGCCCTGGCTGCCGATATCAAAACCCTTACCGGGGAGGATTACCTGTATTTTTACGACGCGGCTGCTCCCATCGTTACCCTGGAATCCCTGAACCAGGACGTGGTTTTCCGGGCTTCCCGCTACGGCAAAGGGGAAGAAGGAGCCTACATCAACTGTCCCCTGACCAAAGAAGAGTATGATCGTTTCTGGGAAGCCCTGGTTGCCGGTGAAGTATATGAAGGGAAGGACTTTGAAGAGGAAAAGTTTTTTGAAGGCTGTATGCCCATTGAGGAACTGGCCCGCCGGGGACGGGATACCTTACGCTTTGGGCCCCTGAAACCCGTCGGGCTTACGGACCCCCGGACGGGGGAGCAACCCTATGCCGTTGTCCAGCTGCGGCAGGACAACCGGGAGGGCACCCTTTATAATATGGTCGGTTTTCAAACTCGGTTGAAGTGGGGAGAACAGAAGCGGATCTTCAGCCTCATACCCGGCCTGGAAGAGGCAGAGTTCGTCCGCTATGGGGTTATGCACCGCAACACCTTTATTTGCGCCCCCAGGGTGCTGAAAAACACCTACCAGTACCGTGGGGACGAGTTGTTGTTCTTTGCCGGTCAGATAACCGGTGTCGAGGGGTATGTGGAATCGGCGGCTTCCGGTCTGGTGGCCGGGATCAATGCCGCCCGGCTGGCCAGAGGGCAGAAGCCCCTGACCTTTCCCCCGGAAACTGCCCACGGGGCTTTGGTCAACTACATCACAACGGCCAGTCCGAAGAATTTCCAACCGATGAATATAAATTTTGGCCTCTTTCCTCCCCTGGAGGCCAGAATAAGGAACCGGCGGGAGCGGAATCTGGCCCTGGCTGAAAGGGCCCTGGCCGCCCTCGAGGTCTTTTCCAAAAATTTGGAAATTTAGAGTTGTCAAATTCCTTGCTTTGTGCTAATATATTTATTGTGTATAATAATACAAACAAAACAGTCTCCCGGTTTTTAGTAAAAGAGGGTGTGGCTGGTGAGGGAGCAGGTCGACAGCTTCTGTACTTATCTCAGGGGAGAGAGGAATTATTCGGAGCATACCATCGCTGCCTATCGCAGGGATATCCTCCAGTTTCTCGATTTTTTCCTGAAGGACCGGGAGGAGGATTGGTCCCAGGTAGACAACCTGGCCATCCGTGGTTTCCTGGCCTTTCTCCTTCAGCAGGGATATGGCCGTTCCTCCATGGCCCGCAAGCTTGCTGCCTTGCGTACCTTTTTTTATTTTTTACAACGGGAAGGAAGATTGACTCTGAATCCTGCCGCCGAGGTGGGCACTCCCAAGCAGGGCCGGAAATTGCCCCAGTTCCTCTACCGGCGGGAGATTGAAGCCCTGTTAGCGGCTCCACCGGCCAATACCCCCCTGGGGCAGAGGGACAGGGCCCTCCTGGAGGTTTTGTATGCTTCGGGACTCCGGGTCAGTGAAGTGACCAACCTGCGCTTACAGGACCTGGATTTGACCCGGGGTGAAGTGAAGGTTATGGGTAAGGGGCGAAAAGAAAGGCTGGTTCCCCTGGGCAGCAAAGCCAGGGAGGCCTTAACCCTCTACCTGCACCAGGGGCGGCCAGAGCTTTTGGCCCAGAATAAAGATGCCGGTACCACGGACAGGGTTTTTTTAAACCGGTGGGGCAAGGCTCTTTCGGTACGCAGTGTCAGGCGGGTGGTGGATAAATATGTCGAGGAATTGGCTCTGGCCGAAGGCCTCAGCCCCCACAGCATCCGGCATACCTTCGCCACCCATCTTTTAGAAGCGGGGGCGGATCTACGGGTTGTGCAGGAGTTGCTGGGCCATGCCAGTATAGCGACAACCCAGATC
>DUTA01000055.1 GCA_012842325.1 Bacillota bacterium
CCGACGTCTTCCCCCATGATGAAGACATCGGGATCCCGCAGCATTTCTTCCCGGACAGCCTCTTTAATGGCATCCCTGTAGGTCATGTTTTTCATACCACGACACCTTCCTCTTCCTCTTTGGCGTAGAGGTCTTCCAGCAGGGTCTCAGGGGCAGGCCAGGGGCTGTTCTTGGCGTATTCTACTGCTTCCTGTATTCTTTCTTCCACCTGCTCCTTGATCCGGGTCAGCTCCTCGGGCTTGACACCATAGGTCTCGAGCAGTGCCCGCTCCACCCTTTTAATGGGATCCTTCTTCTTCCACTCTTCAACCTCTTCTTGGGTACGGTAGTTTTGGATATCTCCTTCGTGATGCCCCCGGTGACGATAGGTAAGACACTCAATGAGGGAAGGCCCTTCACCCCGCCGGGCCCTCTTCACCGCCTCCCCGACCACCTCGTAGACGGCAAAGACATCGTTGCCGTCGACCAGGACACCGGGGATCCCGTAGCCGACTCCCCTGTCGGCCACATGTTCTGCGGAGAGGGACTGGGAGACGGGGGTGGAAATGGCGTACTGGTTGTTCTCGCAGATATAGACTACCGGCAGCTTCCAGACCGCAGCCATATTTACACATTCATGGAAGGCGCCCTGGTTGGCGGCACCATCGCCGAAAAAGGCGATGCTGACATTGTCCTTCTTCTTCATATAAAAATGGAGCCCGAAACCCGTGCCGATGGGCAAGCCTCCCCCCACAATACCGTTGGCGGTTATGAAGCCCGGTTCCAGCATGGCCAGGTGCATCTTGCCGCCCTTGCCCTTGCAATAGCCGGTGGCTTTGCCAAGACATTCGGCAAACATCTTCTTCAAGTCGGCGCCCCGGGCAATAAAATGACCATTACCCCGGTGGGTAGAGGCAATGGCATCTCCGTCCTTCAAATTAAAGGCAACTCCAACGGCGATGGCCTCTTCGCCCACATAGGTATGAAAACTCCCGTAGATAATCCCTTCCCGGGCCATCTGGGCCGCCGTTTCATCAAACCGGCGGATGGTGACCATGGTCTCATACATCTTCAGGACCGTTTCCCTGCTCAGGTCCACGGCAGTACACCTCCCTCAGCCAATTCCCACCATCTTCCTCCATAAATCTTTTGCCCTACCGTTGCCATTTCTCCCCCCTTACCGCACTTTAGCTGTATACGCTTTTATCATTTATCAACGGGGTTATATTTCTGTCTGGAATGATTAAACTCCTCCTCAAAATGGGTTAAATTTAAAACATTATGCGATGAAATTTTCATGCCTTTTTAAATATAAAACCTTCATTCCCTCGGCCCGGGCAAAAATTCATTGCCGTTGTTACTATAAGTCATCGTATTTGTGGATACTTATTCGCCCTGCTCCCACCACTTTCCTTTTCACAGGAGAAAAACCTGCGCTCCGGCAGTAGGAGCAAAATAAAAAACCTGACCATACAGGCCAGGCCAGCGCGAGAAATCTTTTCTTCCCTTAACTCGAATGCCCGGGAGTGAAGGCAAAATTTAGGCTCTTGACCACCAACAAGGCGATGAGGGCATCGAGGCCGTGGTGGATCAGGGTGCCGATGCCGACAATATAAAAACCCTGATAGAGGGTAAAGCCCAGGGGCAAGACCACCAGGGCTTCCCCCAGGGCGTGGATGGGAGCGGTAGCCAGCAGCACCCAGGGATAAGGCCTGCCCTGCTTTAGCAGCCAGGCCCCCACAGCCCCAAAGAGCATGTGCACCGCCGCCCGGGCGGCTATCACCGGCCCCGTAATCAGCAGAAAGCCCAGGGCCGACCCGGCCCCCACCAAAAGGGCTACAAAGGGGTTGAGCAGCATGGCGATCATGACCGGTACGTGGGAGGCCAGGGTAGCCGAGAAGGGCGGGATAAAGATCCTGAGATAGCTGCCAAAGGCAATGGGGATGAGAAGGGAAAAGGCAGTAAGCAAGGCCCCGTAGACAAGATCCCTGGTCTTCAATGCTTTGACCTTCTTTCCTCTTTCTTTACCTAAAGTATATGTCTTGTCAGGTGTCTTGTCAACTGCCATCATTCCCCCTCTTCCAGGAGGAAGCCAAGCTCCCGGAGGCCGTCCTCCACTTTCTCAAAAACTGCCGGGTTATCGGCCTCAATGGTATGGAGGTGAACGCCGCCGGTGAGGGTCAACAGCAGTTGGGCCCCCTGGCTCTGGTAGCGCTCAATGAACTCCTCTACGTCCGCCTCTGTTTCCAACAGCAGCAGCCCTCTAATTTCCCCATAGAGGGGATGTTCCACAATCACGTCCACAACCCGGCAGCCCGCCTGCACAATGGCAAGGAGTTCGGCCCGGGTCTCCCGCGGGGTGTGGCGGCAGGCGAGGCGGCGGGTTACAGTGGGCCGGTCATGGGCTTGTCCAAACATATATCCCTGGGAGGTGGCCACAATATCCAGGCCCCGGGCCCGGAGGAGGGCAATGTCCTGCACTATTACCTGCCTGCTCACGCCAAAATGGCGGGCCAGGTAGCTGCCCGTCACCGGTTTTTTGCTCTTGGTCAGCAGGGAAAGTATCTCTTCCCGACGTTGATTTCCCACGTAACCTCCCCTTCCCTGGTTCATCTTGCCCAGAGGGTAAAGGGGAAGGCCCCCGCCCTACCACTGGAGCAGGCGCCGCTCCCCTTCCAGCTGCCGTATCCCGGTCACATCCTGGACAACTTCCAGGACGCCCCTGTATTTACCCTCCTGATCCCGGACGGCGAAGTAACGGATATAAATAAACCGGCCTCCCGTTTCCAGCCAGAAATCGGCCACATCCTTCGTCCCTTCTTTAAAGGCAGCAACAATTTTATTGACCACATGGACACTGGCCGGGGGATGACAATTCTGGACAGACCTGCCTATGATGCCCGGGCTGCGGGGGAAGATCCTATCCTTCCCCTGGGAGTAGTAGCGGACCTTGTCCTTTTCATCGACATAGGTGATATCAAAGGGCAGGTGGGTTAAGATGAGGTTGAGCTGTTCCGGGGTCAGGACACCGGTGTCCAGCTTCAGCAGCTCTTTCCCTGCCCCTGGCCCGGTACTCTCTTTTAGCTCTGCCAGAACCTCCTCCGAGGGCTGCCAGTCTTCGCCCGGGGTCACCAGGGTGTAGCCGATGCTCAATTCCCCGTCCTTTATTTCCGCCCACTCCCTTTCGGAGAGGGTTTCCAGGGCCATGGGGAAGAGGATTTTTTCCTCTTTATAGGACATATCGGACATGGCCTCAAGGAGCCTCTTCCCCTCGGCCAGGACCATGTCCCGGTTCCGGGCCGCCAGGGCATTTTGGACCTGCTTGAAAAGGGCCCTGATATCGTCATGGGTTGCCCACATGACCTTGGTCGGCCCCGTTATGCCGTGTTTCTCCAGATAGGGGAAGAGCTGGTACTCCTTGCGCAGGTAGTGGTTTTCTACCTCCTGGAGGCTCTGTAAGGTCCTCTCCAGCTTGCCCCACTCAACCTCCTTCCCTCCTTCCAGCTCGGCCAGGAGGGCCTCCATCTCGGCCACCACCTGCCGCAGGGCATCGTTCTCCAGGCGGAAGGTATGTACCGGATGGCCGGGTATGGAAGCAGGTTCAACCCTCGCATCGAGGCCTCTTTGAAAACGGCTACATGGACATCGCACAATCTTTTTACCTCTTCCTCGGGCAGACCTTCCTCGATCAACCGCTGTTCCATTTCGGCAATTTCGGTGGGATGAACTTCCCGGAGCAGGCGGGCAAACCTTGCCTTCAGCTCTTCGGGGTCCCCGCCGGCGTGGAGATCCTTGATGATCCCCTTCAGGATTTCCAGCCTCTTTTCCTTTCCCGCAGTTCCGACATGACAATACCCCCTTTCCCTCCCGGGAGCTTCTCGTATCTCCCGGTCGTAAGAAGATCATCGCCAGTATGCCTCTTTCCATCGGCACCCTGAAACCGACGTGTGCCCCTCAAATTTAGTATGAGCGACCAAAAGGCGGATCATTCCCCGGGCAGAAAGCGAAATTTATATCCAGGAGGTCAAAAAGAAAAGGGAAGCCCCTTAATCCGGCTGCTCCCCCATCACCTGTATGATCACCTCGGCCACGCCGTAAGGCCGCAGGCCGATGGCGTCGGCTGCCCCCCGGGAGAGATCTATGATCCGGCCGGGAACGAAGGGCCCCCGATCATTGATCCGCACCACCGTCTCCCTGCCTGTGGCGGGACAGTAAACCCTGACATAGGTGCCAAAGGGCAGTTCAGGATGGGCTGCCGTCAGTTCATCCTGTTTATAGATCTCCCCGCTGGCCGTGCGCCGGCCCTTAAACTGGGAGCCATACCAGGAGGCCATTCCCCTTTCTTCATAGATCACCGTCACTCTATCTTTCAGGGCGGCAAAAACCCTCTCATCGATCCCCGGTACCTGGAGCAAATCCTCAATTTTCCTGAAGGGCCCCTCCTTTGATTCCCGGTGCTCCACTATGGCCCGAGCGAGGTTTTCCTCCAATCCCAGCACTTCCTGCAGTTTTTCCAGGGGGGCTGTATTGATGCTTACTTTTTCCCCTTCCCCAGCTGCCGGCCTATTCTGCGGGGCTTCTGTATCCCAGAAAACCGTCCTGGACGCAAAGTCCCAGGTCAGGTTACCACCCAGGGCTTCCGCAAGCTGGTGCAGGGGGACGTAGATGGAGCCGACAAGGGCAAGTCCCGGAACATAAACTTCCCCGTGCCCTCCCTCGCCCGCCGGGGCACCACAGTCCAGGGAAATAACCACCTCTTTATCCCGCCAGCGGCCAATAAAATCCCCTCCTTGCCCCTCACCGGCAACTGCACCTCCCAGGGCTTCCAGGAAAGGCTTTACCGGTACGAGGACGTAGCCGTCAGCCAACAGGGCAGGTGGTTCCAGGTCCAGCGCTTTCCCATCCAGCAATACCTTCACCCCTTCGGAGCTGGCCTGGGCGGGAAGGGAAAGGATGAGAATCAGAAACAGCACAGGGAGTAAAATCCTGGCCATACTCTCCTCCTCCTTTGGCGGTGCCTCCGATTGCGGAAAGTACAGGTCAGTGCCTTTATCCTTTGGGTCAACATGGCAGCGGCAGAAGCGCCGATAAAATAAATTATTCGCTGCCAACTTAAAAAAACCTGCCTGTGTGGCAGAACTTTGCTTGCGAGGGGGTCAGACTGCGGGAGAAATTTCCTCCTATTAGAAGAACCTGCCTTATCAACACAAAAAAAGCAGGCCCCATCGGCCTGCAGGGAAGGTAAACAGATAGTCTTTACTGGTAGCTGAAGGTCAACAGCACCCTGATGGTGAGCTGAATTTGGCCGGGCTCGATGGGGGTGCCGGCGGCTGCCAGATCGGCAGCGGTTCTTTCCAGGCGCAGGGGTTCAAAACCGGCGCTGCCGCTTTCCTCGATGGTGACGATGCCGGTGATCCTGCCCCCGGCAGCCCCGGCCAGGACTTCCGCCTTATTGCGGGCATGTTTTACCGCCAGGGCCAGGGCTTCCCGCTCCAGTTTTTCTGTATCTTTAATACCAAAGGTAATCCCCGACACCACATTGGCCCCCGCCGCTACCGTACTGTCAATTAATTGGCCCAGCTTATCCAAGTCGGTGGTGACAACCTGAACTGTGTTGCTGACCCGGTAGCCCACCAGGCGGTAAACATCCCGGTCCCCTTCCCGGACATAATCGTAGCTGGGATAAAGGCTGAAGCCGGAAGTGCGGATGGCCCCGTCCGGGAGCCCCTGCTTTTTCAGGGCAGCGAGGACCTGATTCATTCTCTCCCCATTGGCCCGCAGGGCTTCCTGGGCCGTCGCCGCTTCCGTATCAACGCCAAAGACAACCGTGGCCTGATCC
>DUTA01000056.1 GCA_012842325.1 Bacillota bacterium
GCGCACTTCGGCCAGGTGTTTCATAATGATCCGGGCAAACAGCAGGGAAGCGGCAATATTGCGCTGATGCATTTCATCGCCCATGGTCAGGGCCTGGGCAATGATCACTTTCAGGTTAATGGGTCCCGAGAGCTGGAGGGCCTGTTTCAGGGCTGGTGCCAGGGAGGTTTCCATCCATTTTAAGCGGTCGATGACATCCTGGCCGTTGGCCCCGAACCGCATTACTCTGCCCAGGCCTTCGTTAAAGGTACAATAGGCATAATTCCCATAGGTTTCATTGAACACCTCAAAGAGGGGCATGGACCTGGTGATGATGCCGGTCATGGGGCCAACGGCACCGACACTGTGATTGGAAACAAACTTAATCCGGCCTGCCTCCACCAGGGCCTCGGCCTCTTCGTCACTTTCGGCCCAGCCCTCGTATTTAATCGCCCCGATCACCGCCCCCCGCATGGGCCCGCACATCTCGGCCCAGGCCACCGGCGGGCCGGCATGTCCAATTACATGGTCGGAAAAGCCCGGTAACACCTCACCGGCGTACTTGATATCAACCAGGTGTACCTGGGCACTGTCAATGCGGTGGTATGCTTCCTGATTAGCCTGGTCAATTTTGTTCTTCATTATTTGTGGCCTCCTTGTTTTCTTGTCACTAGCTGTTTAGCCTGGCAAGGACAGCGAGGAGATCCGGGTTGCCACCGGCAGGAGGCCGCCAATCCACATGGACGCAGGGCACCGCCTGGGCCTGCAGGGCCTCGGCAAATATTTTCAACCCGATATTGATAACCGCCAGGGGTTGATTGAACAAGTCGTTGGGAGAAGACACGACCTTCACCTCCTCTTCCTCATCTGGTAGAGGCGCAACTGGTTATAATGGCTGCCGCCAGCAGGGAAGCCTGGGCATTGCTTGGCATCACAATAACGCCGGCCTCCCGCAGCTTTTCTTCCTGCTGTTCCAGGCCCTGGGGATCGGCGGGGGTACCGCATACGGAAGCCACTACGCTCAGATAGCGCCCTGCCGCTGCAGCCGCCTCCTTGGCTTCTCTAATGGCCGGCACCAGAGCCCCTGCCGGATCGGCATGGCTGCCGTAGCCGATGAGGACATCGAGGAGAATAACAGCCGTTTCCGGGTCCAGGGCCTCCCGCCGCAGGCGTTCTACCCGGTAGCCGGGATCGATCATGGGATGGGGACGGCCATCGGTAAAGTAATCTTCACCCATATCGATGAGGGTGTGCCCTTTGCTGGTTTCCGGGTCCGGCAAAAGATACTCGGGGTCCAGGGCCACATTGGAATAGACGCTGCCAAGGAGGGGTTCCAGCAAAAAGATGGCTTCGGAACACAGGGTGCCGCCCGAATAAAGGCCCCGCAAATATTTTTGCTGCCCGCCAAAACGGGCTGCTTCCGCGGCAGCCGTCTGCTGCAGGAGGTTGTCAGACATAAAGTAACTGGCGGCCCTGTCCGCAGCCATCCCCGACAGCTCGACGGCCTTAAGGGCGGCCTCCTGCAGGGTTCGCACCGGATAGACCTTTTCGCCGGCAACATCAACCCGGGCACCCAGGAAACAGGTTACCACCGGTTTGTCAATGGCCTTTATAGCCTCGGTCAGGCGGTCCAGGACCGCCTCTTCCGGCGGCTTGGAGATGAGGACAATGACCCGGGTTGCCGGATCTGCCGCCAGGGCCCTCAGGCCCATGAGCATCATACTCCCGCCGATGGCAGCCTTGACATCCCGGCCGCCCGTTCCGAGGGCCTGGGAAATGCCGCCGCCCAGTTTGTCAATGAGGCAGGTAACCTCCTGGAGGCCGGTGCCGGCAGCCGCCACCAGACCGATAGAGCCCCTTTTCACAGCGTTGGCAAAACCCAGGCCGACGCCGTTGATGATGGCGGTGCCGCAGTCGGGTCCCATCATCAGCAGGCCCTTGGCAGCGGCTTTCTCCTTCAGCTCCTTTTCTTCCTCCAGGGTTACATTATCGCTGAACAAAAAGACGTGCAGGTTGTTGTCCAGCGCCTTTCTCGCTTCGTGGGCGGCATAGCGCCCGGGCACCGAGATCAGGGCCAGGTTGGCCCCGGGCAGCAGGCGGAGGGCGGTAGCCTGGGTTTTGGTTGTTACCATTTCCTCATCAGAGCCGGCCTGGGATTTGCCCTCTTCGGCAAAATACTCCTCCACCGCCTGCAGCACCGCCTCGGCACTCTTTTCATCCTCGGCCGTAACGGCGATGATCATGTCATTGGGCGTGGCCGTCCTCCCTTCGGGCAGGAGCAGCCCGGAGCGGGTCAGAAGCTCTTTGTTGTGGTCAGTGGCCATCATTACGGCTGCTTCCTTAACGCCAGCCATTTTGCCGATCTTGCTGGATAAGAGCATGAGGGTGACGGAATCGCTGTAATAATTCTTCTTCACCACATTGCGGGTAATCATTGTCAACATATACCTCCCTTTGTCTGCTGCCCTTTTTCAGCCCCGGCCTCCTTCACCGGCCGGCAGCAGCCGGTGCCAGACATAATAAAGGCCGCCATAAAGAAAGACCATATATGATACCGGTCAGTCCGTCGATCCCTGAAGTATGGCCGATACCGGTAAAGCGGACGGCAGCCGCCAGGGTACCCGGCCCATCCAGGGCAGCAGCCGCCCGGTACAGCCGGTGAAAGGGTTCACTGAACTCCCCCGAACACGCAGCAAGCAAAAACTCCCGGCTCACAGGGGTGGTCTTCTCCTGCCCAGCCTCCCTTATGGCCTGGCGCAAAGCCCGGGCAAAGCTGCCGATGCGGGGGTTTCCCTTTTCCAAAAGGGACAGGACGCTTAAAAAACCGACGAGGAAATCGTCCCCCGAGGGCGTCAGGCCCGGCCCCAGTCCTATTAAGGTGGTGAGGGCCGGTATCAGTTCCAATTCCCTTTCCTGCCCGGCAGCAGCCAATAAAGCCTCGAGGACCGGCACCGCCGCCTGCAGCAGGGGACTGCCCCGGTCAGGTGGCGGAAGGTTTTGCCTGCAGAGCCCGGCAATGGGTCCCAGCCCCCCGGGGCCCCGCGGAGAAGCTGCCAGGTCCAGAGCCCGGGAGACTCCCTGCCGCAAAACCATCACCTGTGCTTCGGCGGAAAAAGAAAGGGGAAGCCGTGCATCCCAGGCCGGGGCGGCAGTATAGCAAAACCGGTGTCCTTTTACCATGACACTGCCCTGCTCCACCCGGACCCGACTGCCGGGAACAAGGCAAAGATCCCGGAAGCTCACCGCCGGGTTCACCGCCAGCATCAGGGGAGTCCGGGGCAGGGAAGAGTGCTGGAGGGTCACTATCCGGCCTGCGAGCCTGAGGTTCACAGCCCGGTCAAAGAGGGAATGCACAGAACCGGTCAGGCCGGACCGGGCCAGCACACGGGCAGTGCCGGAACCCAACATTAATACGTCAAAATCCACGGGCACCCTCCTCCATCCTCTGTCCTTAGTGTATTCCCAGCTCCGATCCACGTCATTATCATTACTGCACCTAAAATCAAAAGGGCAGATGTGCAATCTGCCCGAACTATGCCGGCCAATCATCTTCTTTATGACTGACTGCAAAAAAGATCCCCAATCTAGAAATTTCCCATGCAAGGATATGCTTTGTAATATACAATTAAGTAAATCAGCTTTCTCTTTTATTATACACGGGAGGTATCGGTATGCTCAATGTCCAGCAAGCCCTCTCCATCCCTCCCCTGAGCCGGTCCAGGGTGGTGGCCGGTGCCCGGGGCCTGCACCGCCCCATAAAAAATGTCACCATTATGGAAGTGCCCGATATTGTGCAGTGGCTGAAGGGCAATGATTTCGTGCTGACCAGTTTCTTCTGCATAAAGGACGATCCGGCCGCCCAGGTGAAGCTGGTTCAGGACATGGCCCGTTTCGGCTGTGCCGCTCTAGCCATCAAGACGGACCGCTATGTAAAGACCCTCCCCCCGGAACTGCTCGCCGCCGCCGACGACCTGGCCTTCCCCCTGCTGGAAATTCCCGGGGAGGTTTCCTACATCGATATTATCAACCCCCTGATGGAACGCCTCCTCGATCACACTGCCGGTGTCCTGCGGCAGGCCGACATTGCCTTCCGGTGGCTTCAGCAAGTGCTCCTCAGCAACCAGGGCCTGGAAGCCGCCCTGGCGACGCTGCAGCGCATGCTGGAACACGACCTCACCCTGGAATGCCCGGAACTGGGCCTGATGCTGACGACAGCCGCAGCCGCCGGACCCCTCAGTCCCCTGCCCAGGGACACCATCCGCCAGCTCAGCGGCACCTACCACCCCCTCTTTCTCCTCCGGGCCAGGGAGGGGAAGGAAATACCGTCCCTGGTTCTCCCCATCACAGACCCCTCCTCCGTCCCCGCC
>DUTA01000057.1 GCA_012842325.1 Bacillota bacterium
GCTGCGCCAGGCCCTTCAATTGGGCGCCGACCTGGTGGGGGGCCATACCATCGTCGATGCCGACGGCAAGAGACACATTGATACTATTTTAAACCTGGCCCGGGAATTTGACGTGGAAGCAGAATTCCACCTGGATGAGTCCGGCAACAGGGAACACTACCTGCTGCCTTACCTGGCCCGGAGGATGATGGAACTCGGGTTACAGGGGCGGGTGACCGGGATTCACTGCTGTACTTTGAGCGCCCTGACCCCGGAGGAGAGGCGGGAAGCCCTGGAACTCATTAGGGAGAGTTCCCTGAAAATAATCTCAGCCCCGACGGCCATAGCCACCCGCGCCCTGGCTCCGGTGAAGGAGCTGCTGGCAGCCGGCGTGCTGGTGGGGATCGGTTCCGACAATGTAAGGGACTTCTTTAACCCCATCGGCTGCGGCGATATCAAACAGGTGGCCCTCCTGCTGGCTTATGTACAGCGCTTCTTTACTGCCGAGGACATCAAACAGCTCTGGGATATGCTTACCGGCAAAGGGGCTGCCCTCCTGGGCTGTGAGGGGTACGGGATTGCCGTGGGCAGGCGGGCAGATGTAACGGTCCTCGCTGCCCACAGTCCCGTCGAAGTTCTGGCCAAACAGGCGGCACCGGCGGTCCTCATCCGCGGCGGCCGGGACGTGACGGAAGAGATCCTGGGCAGTTAGATGGTACCCTGGAAGGTAAAATATTAATATGCACTGGCTGTTGATGTTGCGTCAACAGCCTGTTTTTCTGATATAATACATATCATAGTATTATGAAAGGGGATAGAACAAAATGGGCTCGGCTCCAGAGCTGGCTGTAAGAGAGCGAAGCAGAGTAATGGCAGTAGCTTTTTCTTTAGCAATGGGCGCCCTTTTTATGTACGCCGATCGCACAGTATTATACCCAATGTTAAAGGTGATTGCCGAGGACTTTAACCTGTCGGGTACTGCTACCGGCTTCATCACCAGCACCTACTTTTCCCTCTATGTGGCCATGCAGGTGCCGGCAGGTATGCTGGGCGATAGACTGGGGCTGAGGAAAGTCCTGATAATCTTCTATCTCTTGGGTGCGGCCGCCCTGCTCTTTTTGGGTCTCAGCGCCAACAGCTATCTCCTGCTCATTGTCCTGGTGGGGTTACACGGCATTGGCATGGGGGCCTATTATCCCACCTCTTACGGTATTAACATCGGGACAGTACCCAAAGAGAGGAGGGGGCTGGCCTCGGCCATCATCAACTCCGGCATGTCCGTTGGGACGGCCCTGGGTTTGGTGGTCGCGGGGCCTGTCTACAGCTTAACGGGAAGCTGGCGCATACCCTTCCTGCTCCTGGCCGTTCCCACCCTTTTGGTACCCCTCGTCTTTCGCCGGTATCTGCCCGAGCCCGCACAGGACGGGAAAAGCCGGGCTGTCAGCAACCAGGCCGTCGACTTGCGGCGGATCCTGGCCGATAGGGATCTGTGGGCCCTCAATCTGGCAGCCTTTTGTGCCGGCTACGGCTTCTGGGTGGCCCTTACCTGGGGCCCGAGTTTTTTTGCCAGCGAGCGTTCCCTGGCGCTTACAACTGCCGGCGCCCTCACGGCCCTGCCGGCCCTGTCGGCCATTCCTGCCGCCCTGCTGGTGGGACGCCTCTCGGACAAACTGGGTCGGCGGAAGCTGGCCCTGCTCCTGTACCCCCTGCAGGCCCTGACCATCTTTGGGCTGGCTTATGTAAAGTCCTTTCCCCTCCTGATCGGAGCCCTCATCTTTTACGGCCTTATCGGGCGGACAGTCTCTGACACGGTGATCGTTTCCTGGTTTGGCGATTATGTCTCCCGGAAAAGCCCCCATGCCCTGGGAGCGGCTGTGGGTGTGTTTAATTTGGTTGGTATGTCCTCGGCGGTGCTCGCTCCTTTAATAAGCGGGATGGTCAAGGATCTGACCGGGAGCCTGGTAGGAGCCTTTTATATCGGTGCCCTGATTGTGCTGGCCGGCATGATCTGCACCGGGGTGGCTAGGGAAGCTCAATAAAGGATCAGGGGACAAGGGGGTGAGCATAATCAAAAATTTTACTGTTAAGGAATTTTTGGCTTTGGAACAGGCCAGGGGGATCCGCCTGGTCGGGGGTGCAGGCGGGCAGAATCGGGTCATCACCAGTGTCAACATTATGGATAACCCGGATACGGTAGGGTGGCTGCAGGAAGGGGAACTCCTCCTTACTACCGGCTATGTATTTAAAGATGACCCTGCCCTGCAGTCCAACCTGATCCGGGAACTGGCGGAAAGGAATTGTGCCGGCCTGGGGCTGAAAATCCGCCGCTATTTCGACACCATTCCCCAGCATATGATCGAAGAGGCCGACCGGTACAATTTCCCCTTGTTAGAGCTGCCCTTTGCCTACTCCCTGTCCCAGATCAGCCATACGGTATATCAGGCCATCCTGAACAGGCAGGCAACCTTGCTGGAGAAATCCCAGGAGATCCACAAGCGTTTCACCGATGTCAGCCTGGCCGGCGGCACCCTGGAGGAGATTGTGGGCACCCTGGTCCAGCTCATCAACAATCCGGTGATTGTGCTGGACAGCAAATGGCGGCTCCTGAGTTATATCGACCATCCAAATAATCCCCACCCACTGGCAGATTGCCTGCGCCTGGTCAGAGGGCAGCGGGTATTTGCCGGCGATTTTACCGAGGGTATTCCCCGGGAGACGAGCCGGTGGGAAAAGTCCATCAAGAGGGTATACAGCTGCCGGCAGTCCAGGGTGCAGTGCCGCATCAAGCCGGTGGCGGCAGCGGGCAATATGTATGGTTTTATCGTGGTCTGGGAAACGGTAAAGAAATTAAATGAGCTGGATTATGTGGCGGTGGAACATGCAGCCACTGTCATTGCCCTGGAGCGCATGAAACAGCAGGCTGTTGAAGAAACCAAGCACCGCCTCCGGGCTGATTTTTTCGACGATCTGCTGGCCGGGAAAATCGAGTCCGTCAATGCTGTCAGGACCCTGGGTGAAATCCACGGCCTCTACACCGACAAACCATATATCTGCCTGGTGGTGGAGATCTATTCGGACCCGGGAGAAAGATCCCGGCTGTCCCAGGCTGCCGGCCTCTACACCGGCCTGGGCAAGGTGGCCCAGAGTTCCCCCCTGTTCAAAGGAATTGCTGAGCTGGTCGATAGACTGACCTCCCACCAGTGGGGCGGTTCCGTCTCCATAATCCGCACCAACAAAATTATCATTTTCCTCCCTGTGGAGGACGAAGAAAAGCTGAGGAACTCCAAACTGGAGAGCATGGCGCTGGCTGCCAATTTGTACGAGCGTATCAAAGAACAGTACAGCCAGGTTGATTTTTCCGTGGGCATAGGGCGGCCCTGCGAAAGCGTCCTGGACCTAAAAAGAAGCTTCCTTGAGGCCCTGGAAGCCATCAGGATGGCCAGGAAGATTGCCGTGCCCCATACAGTCGCCCATTTCGAAGATTTTATGGTTTACCACCTTTTAGATTCCATCCGCAACCGCCAGGACCTGGAAAGATTCTTTAACAACACCGTGGGCAAATTGGTTGAGTACGACGAGAAGAACAATACCGATTTGGTCAACACCCTGGAACAGTTTTTTGCCTGCAAGGGCAATATGAGCGCGGCTGCGGAAAAGCTGTTTATTCACCGCAATACCATGATGTACCGGCTGGAGAAAATAAAGTCTATCCTGAATGTGGGCCTGGAGGATGCAGAAGAATTACTGGAGCTGCATCTTGGTCTTCGGGTTATGCGCCTGTTGTCGCTGGGAAGGAGACCCGGTCCGGATAAGGATGCCGGCTAAAAAAGGCGCCTAATTACTCTTATTTGTTTGTTACATTTAGACATATTGCACAGTAAGCACGGGATCTTTTAGGGCACAGAGCTGATGACTTGAGATGTGGTATACTGATATTCTTGAAGTGGGAAGTAGCTTCTTCCT
The DNA here is from genome assembly GCA_012842325.1 of Bacillota bacterium. GTDB lineage: Bacteria > Bacillota > DTU030 > DTU030 > DTU030 > DTU030. Next base: position 3,943 of record DUTA01000057.1, read on the forward strand.
GTTACTGGGCAGTTCCGTTTCGCCAGCTAGAAGAGCTTTGACCCGAGGCTTTCCCCACAACTAGATAAACCCTTTCTCCCCGTTCACACAGACAAGGGATACAACAAGGGCTACTTCCCACCAGCATATCTTACCGGAAATAAAGACCGGGCCTGGGCCGGCGCCGGCAGAACCAGTGGTCCGGCCGGCATGGACATATTTCGGGGGGACCCACGGTTCAGTTCGGGAAATTTTGCGAAAGGTAGAATAATTTCATTTTTCTGAAAGAAGTGCCGGCAGGAAGGGATTTTTATTTTTCTGATAAGGTGGGAGCGCAAGTGGCTGATGACATTCTCGCGGTAATAGAAGATCTGTGCGATCCCGGAGAAATAGGGGAATTGACCAGGATGCTTCTCAGTGTCCCCAGCCCCCAGACGGAACTTTTCGAGGACGAGCCCATGGTCAAAGACTTTGTCCGGAAAGTGGTCAAGCCCTATTTGGAGGGCATCGGCATTCCTGCCCGGCTGGATGGGATGGGCAATCTCATCGCTACTTTGGGGCAGGGAAAACCGGGGATAGGCCTGATCAGCTATGCCATGACGGCCCAGGCCGGTTCCATGCAGGATGCCTATATAGGCCAGTTTGTGTCGGGGGAAAGATACGGCTACTCTTCCGTATGTCTCAGGGGCCGGGGCAGCTGTGAGCAGAAGGGCGCTCTGGGAGCTATGCTGGCAGCCCTCAAGGTTATTGCTGCCGCCAGGGAACGGCTCAAGGGTACGGTAACCTTTATTTGCAGCACGGCCGGTGAAACCGGGCGCCACGATGCCCTGCACTACCTTTTGGAAAACAAGGGCCTCCAGGCCGAGGTTGCGGTGATTGGCCTGGGCACGGCCAATGAGATCTGCCTGGGCAATAAAGGACGGGTCGATGTCCTGGTGGAGGTCTACGGGAAAGCCTGTCACAGCAGTGTACCCCACGAGGGCATCAATGCCATCGAGGGGGCGGCTGAGGTGTTGAATATCCTTAAGGAACTAAAGCCGGCAGCCACCCATCCCTTCCTGGGGAAGGCAACCTTCGCGCCCATGTCCATAGAGAGTTTTCCCAAGGCTACCCATACCATCCAGGACAAATGTGTCCTTGCCTATGACCGCCGCCTGCTGCCCGGCGAGTCCCCCGAAGGAGCCCTGGCGGAAATAGAAGGCCTCCTCAGCAGGATCAAGGATTACAAGATCATGGTCAAGAAGGGACCCTTTATGTACCCGGCGGAAATTGGCAGGGAATCGACAGCGGCCCGGTGCCTGGCCAGGGCTGTCCGGGCGGCAGCCGGCAGGGAAGCCACCTACACCTACTTTAACAGCGCCCTGGATGCCGGCCTCCTGAACCGGGCCGGCATAGAGACCTTGATGTTTGGGCCGGGGGATGTAAAATTTGCCCATACCGAGGAAGAGGTGGTTCCCCTGGAACAGGTGGTCGAAGCAGCCAAGGTTTACGCCTATGCTGTCCTGGATTATTTACGTCCCAAGCCCATTCCTGGAGGTATGGCCTGATGAAGAGGGTATATGACGAGACTTGCCGGGTGCTGGCCAACCGCCGTATTGTCAATGATATTTGGATGCTTAAAATACACTGCCCGCAGATAGCCGCCACCATCCTGCCGGGGCAATTTGTAATGCTGAAGGTCGGTGCCGCTTCCGATCCCCTGCTGCGGCGGCCCCTTACCGTAGCCAGGATAGACAGGGAAGAAGGGGCAATTTCTATCCTCTACAGGGCTGTGGGCAGGGGCACAGAGCTTATGACCCGCTGGGAACCGGGCCACAGCTCCAGTGTTCTGGGCCCCCTGGGCAATGGGTTCACCCTGCCGGAGCGGGTAAAGGGGATAGCCCTTTTGGGGCGGGATATCGGGATTGGTCCCCTCCTGGCCCTCGTGGAAGAAGGGCTGGCCCGGGGGGCGGCGGTATATGCCTTTCTGAGTTCCCGGTACCGGGAAGTACTGGAGCTGGCCGCCTTTGCCGGTGGCAACTGCAAAACGTGGCTTTTCCCCGATGGGGACAGGTGGCAGTGCGGGCCTTTTCTAACCAGAAAGCTGGAAGAAATAGCGGCAGAAAAGGCCCTGGACCGGATCTATATCGGCGGCCTGTGCAAGTTTTGCCCCTCCTGCAACCTGATCCGGGAGACCCACCGTCTTGGTACCCGGTGGGGCATCGAAGTGCAGGTATCCCTGGACCAGTACATGGCCTGTGGATTGGGGGCCTGCCAGGGCTGCATCGTTGAACTGTTCGAAGATGAAAGCCAGGTGGCTAAGGTTTACAGGCGGGTTTGTAAGGAGGGTCCGGTCTTTCGGACCTGGGAGGTTGTGAAAAATGGTTAATCTGGCAGTGCGGATCGGCAAGATCACCATGAAGAACCCCATTACGGTGGGGTCAGGATGTTTCAGCCTCGACTATGAAGCCCTTTACTCCCCCGATATCCTCGGTGCCTATGTTCCCAAGACTATCCGCGCTTACCCGTGGCCAGGCAATCCGCCGCCCCGGATCACGGAAACTCCCTCCGGGGTGCTGTCCTCGGTGGGTATACCAAGCAAGGGCTGGGCGAAGTTTCTAGAAGAGGACGTGCCCGCCCTGAAGGCCTTAAAGACCCCTGTAATTTTAAGTGTTGTGGGCCGCACCGAAGAAGAGTATGCCGAGATTGTGGAATTCGCCGACGGGCTGGGCTTCCTGGCCGGGATCGAACTGAACCTCTCCTGTCCCAACGTGAAGGCGGGGGGACTGCAGTTCGGGGCCGACAGCAAGATGGCCTATGACGTGGTAGCCCGGTGCCGGAAAAAAACGGATCTTACCCTGATCCCCAAGCTGCCGCCGGACCCGTCCCACATAGTGGAGGTGGCCAGGGCCGTGGAAGCGGCGGGTGCCGACGCCATTGCCATGATCAATTCCCCCAAAGCGATGCTGATTGATATTGAAACAAAAAAGCCCTTTTTGGGCAATGTCATCGGGGCCCTGTCGGGGCCGGCTATCCGCCCCATGGCCGTGGCCTTTGTCTACCAGGTGTACGAGCAGGTTGGCATACCAATTATTGGTATGGGAGGGGTTACGACGGTCAGGGACGTCATCGAGTTTTTGCTGGCCGGGGCCCAGGCAGTCGCCCTGGGGGTGGTAAACTTCTTTGATCCCCTGGCGGTCCCCCGGATCTTGGATGGATTGCAGAAGTATCTCGAGGAAAAGGGGATCGAGGATGTCAATAGTTTGGTGGGCGCAGCCCACAGTTTTTAAACTTTTCTCTTAAAGGGGGTGGTTCAAAGATATAAAAGGGGTTGAGGGGTTTGCCAAACACTTGCGCGTCAATAATAAAGGGAGGGGAAAAAGGTGAAAATGAACTGGAAAAGAAATCTGGCAGTAGTTGCGTTGGTGGCACTTCTTCTCGTATCCCTCGCCGGTTGTGGCGGCGGTCAGTCGGGAAGCTCGGAAAATGGCGGAGGGGACGCTGATACAGTCTACCACATCAAATTCGGCCATAACCAGGATACCAACAGTCCCCAGCACCGTGGTGTTGAGGCTTTCAAGCAGAAGGTAGAAGAACTCAGCAACGGCCGGGTCCAGGTCACCATTTATCCCAACATGCAGCTGGGCCAGATGCGGGAACAGGCCGAGCAGTGCGCCAGCGGAACCCTGGAGATGACCCAGCAGCCGACCTCTGTTCTTTCCAACTTCAACCAGGCCCTGGAGGTTTACGACATACCCTTTGCCTTTGACAGCATGGAAGCCATGGAAGAGATCGTCTTTGGCCCCATGGGCGAGAAAATCCACAAGGGCCTGGAAGACACCAATATGGTGGCCCTCGGGGTAGAGACCATCGGGTTTAAGAATATTACGGCCAATTTCCCCATTAAGGGCCCCGACAGCCTGAAGGGCAAGAAGATCCGGGTTATGCCGGCCCCAATCCTGATTGAAACCTACGAAGCCTTCGGCGCCAACCCCACGCCCATCGAGTACGGCGAGCTGTACAATGCTCTGCAGCAGGGGGTTGTGGACGGGCAGGAGAACGCTGTCCAGACCTACGTAATGCTCAAGATCTGGGAAGTTCAGGACTGGGCGACCATGACCGACCATGCGCCCTTCCTCTACATCACCGTAGCCAATAAACAGTGGCTGGAAAGCCTGCCGCCCGATATCCAGGAAAACATCAGGGAAGCTGCTCTGTATGCCAGCAAGGCCGTGTGGGAAGAAGTACGGCAGAGCACTGTGGAATGGATGCAGACAATTCAGGACAACGGAATGCAGGTCTACTATCCAACGGAAGAGGAAATCGCCGCCTTTAAGGCTGCCAGCCAGAGGGTGGTCGATTTTGTGGCCGGCCGGGTAGGCCAGGATCTGGTAGATGAATTCATGGCAGCCTGCGCCGAAGCCAACCAGAAGTATCCCAGGAAGACCAATTAATTGCCTGAAGTTCTGGAGAGGGTGCCGCCCTTCAGCATCCTCTCCAGGCTCTCTAAACAAGGTTCTTGTTTTATGACATTCATACGAAAGGAAATTAGGTGATGCTGGCAATGAAACAGCTTGATGCCTTGCTTGCCAAATTTGAGGAGCTCTTTTGCTCCCTGGGCTTTATTGCCGCTACGCTGCTCATGTTCATCAACGTAGTTATGAGATATGTATTTAAGGCGGGCATCCCCTGGTCGGAAGAACTGATCCGCTATATTATCATCTGGGCGACCTGTATCGGCATCGGCCTTTGTGCCCGGCGTGAAGCCCACGTAAGCATTGATTTTTTCGCCGCTTTCTTGAGCAAGAGGGGGCAAAAATATCTTAACCTGTTCGCCGATTTGGTTGCCGTTGCTTTTTGCGGGCTGATGGCTTATTACAGCCTGCAGACGGTAAAAGGTCAATTGGCCACCGGGCAGCTGTCACCGGCCCTGCAATGGCCCTTTTATGTGGTTTATTTCTGCCTGCCCCTGGGCTTTGCCACGGGAGCCCTCAGGTTTGTCCAGCACTTTTACCGCACACTAAAGGAAGAGGGAGAGGAGTAAATTGGTAGCCTTTTTGATGGTCATCCTGTTTATCATGCTTTTTGCCAAGGTACCCATCTTTGTCGCCCTGGCCTTTTCTTCCCTTTTGACCTTGATGATCAGCGGCGATCTGTCGGTAAACATTGCCGCCCAGCGGATGTTTGCCGGCATGGACAAGTTTTCCCTCATGGCCATGCCCTTTTTCATCTTTGCTGCCGATATTATGCGCCGGGGCGGGATTGCCAAGAGACTGCTGGATTTTACCCTGTCCATAGTCGGTTTTATGCGGGGCGGCCTGGCCCTGACCACCCAGCTGGCCTGTATGTTATTTGGCGCCCTCTCCGGGTCCAGCCCGGCCACCGTGGCGGCCATGGGCGGCCTGATGTACCCGGAAATGATTGCAAAAGGCTACAAGCGTGCCTTCTCCATCGGGCTGATCACCGTCAGCGGGGCGGTGGCCCTGCTCATTCCTCCCAGCGTTACCCTGATCGTGTACGGTACTGTGACCGGCGTCTCCGTGGGCGCCCTGTTTATGGGCGGGATTATGCCGGGGATAGTCTTCGGTGCAGTTATCCTCGCCTATTCCTACTATGTGGCCCGGAAAGAAAACCGCCCGCCCGATGCCAATTTCAGCTTTAGAGAAGTCCTGCGCACCACCAAGGAGGCGGCCTGGGCCCTGGGTGTGCCCATTATAATCCTCGGCGGGATCTATTTCGGTGTCTTCACCCCCACGGAATCGGCCGGCGTTTCCGCCGTCTATGCCGCCTTTGTGGGCATGTTCATCTATAAAGAATTCACCTGGAAATCCCTCATGGAGACGGCCCTGAATTCCACCATTACCCTGGTGGGTGTTATGATTATTGTCGCCGGTGCCTCCGTCTTTGGCTGGGTCCTCACCGTCTACCAGGCGCCCCAGCTCCTGGCCAATTTCCTCATGGGTCCCAACACGAACCAGATTACCTTCTGGATCGGTGTCAACATCCTGTTCCTGCTGGCGGGCATGTTCATGGACGGGGTGGCGGCCACCACCATCCTGGCTCCCCTGGTTTATCCGCTGGCCATGAATTTGGGCATCAATCCGGTGCACCTGGGCGTTACCTTAACAGCCAACACAGCCATTGGCCAGTATACACCGCCCTTCGGCCTGAACCTCTTTGTGGCCACGGGGATAACCAAAGAGCCCATGCTGGATATCATCCGGGCTGTAATACCTTTCATCTTCCTCACTTTGATAGCCCTGCTCATTATCACATACTGGCCTGATTTGACCCTGTTAATTCCGCGCCTCACCTACCCCGAAAGTGTGGGGCTTTAGGATGCCGTTGCCTTGCCCTTTTCCCGGCCGGCCTTCCCGGCCATGGGCATGATAATTTCCCTGGCAGCAGACCAGGGAAATTATCGCTTCCGGATCTAATTGGCAATCCTTCGGGCAGCCGGCTGTGCCTCTTTGTTCTGCATTATTGCCTTTGCACACTGGCCTCTGGCCGGGGATAGAAAAACTATAAAAGGGGTAATGGGCGTGTTTGACTACATGGTGCTGAATGGTGAGCTGGTTACCCCCTCCTGGCGGGGACCGGCCAATATTGGAATAAAGGACGGCCGGGTGGCCGTCATTGCGCCCGCCGGTGTGAAATTGGAGGCGGCCGCTTCCTACGATGCCCGGGGCAAGCTGGTTATCCCGGCCCTGGTTGACACCCATGTTCACCTGCGGGACCCCGGCCATACCCACAAGGAAGATTTCTACACGGGCACGGCGGCGGCCGCTGCCGGTGGTTACGGGACGGTGGTGGCCCAGCCCAACACTGACCCGCCGGCCCTGGACCCGGCCGGCATCGGCAGGGTATTTGAACTGGGAAGGGAACGGTCCGTCGTTGACTTTGCCGTCAGCGCCCAGGTGACGCCGGGCAACCTGACCAGCCTGGCCCAGCTAAAAGAAGCGGGTGCCTTGATCTTCGATGCGGCCACCTGCGATGTGCCGGCCGACTGGCTCATTTCGACGGGCAGGGATTTCTGGGCCCTTTTCACCGGAGCGGCCCGGCTGGGTGTACCGGTGGCCGTTTATGCCACCGATGCCGGGCTGGTCGGGGATTTTACCAGGACCCTGCAGGAGTGGGGCCGGGTCGACCCCCTGGCCTGGGTTGAAGCCCGGCCGCCGGTGGCGGAAGCGGCCGAGGTGGCCCGCCTGAGCCAGCTAGCCCGGGCAGCGGGGGGGAGAATTCTGTTCCGCCAGATAAGCAGTGCCGCCAGCCTCGCTATTCTTCGAGCGGTAAAATTATCCTGCCCTTCGGCCAATATCAGTATTGAGGTCAATCCCCACCATCTCTTTTTGACCGCAGACGACCTGGCCCGTTTGGGGCCTGTGGCCAAAATGGCTCCCCCCCTCAGGGACAGGGAGACGGTCAGGGCTTTGTGGAAAGGGCTCCGGGACGGTACGGTAGACATGATCGGCGGGGATCACGCGCCCCACACCTGGGAAGAAAAAATGGCCGGGCAAGAAGACATCTGGCAGGCCGCCAGCGGGGTGCCGACCCTGGAAACGGCCCTGCCCCTCATGCTGGATGCGGCCAGCCGGGGCCAGATAACAGTAGAACAGATCGTCAGCCTGATGGCGGAAAAGCCGGCCCGCTGGCTGAACCTTTACCCCCGAAAAGGGACATTGGCCCCCGGCTCCGATGCGGATCTGGTGATCCTCGATCCAGCCGCTTCCTGGGAGATCAGGGGCAAAGATCTCCTCAGCAAGTGCAGGTGGACCCCCTTTGAAGGGCTGAGGGTGAAGGGCAGGGTCGAGAGGACCATGGTCAGGGGCCGGTGGGTGTACGCCCAGGGGACCATAATGGTCAGGCCGGGTTACGGACAGGGGATTCTCGACCAGGAAGGCTAAAGGGAGGGAAGAAGATGTACGGCTGGAGGGGAAAACTGGGACTGCTGGTCCCGGCCAACAATACCGTTATAGAACCGGAACTTAACCGGCTGCTGCCTCCGGGAACGGCAGCCTTTGCCACCAGGATGATCGTGGAAGGCCCTTTCACTGCCGAGGCCCTGCACCGCATGGAAACCCAGGCCGGGCGCGGCATCAGGGAACTGCTTCTGTCCCGGGTTGACATGATTGTTTACGCCTGCATGTCCACAAGCCTGGCCAAGGGAGACCAGTGGGACAGGTCCTTTGCGCAGGGTCTGCCGGAAGAGCCGGTGAAGATAACAACGGCGGCCCGGTGTACCATCAGGGCCCTCCAGGCCCTGGGGGCAAAGAAGGTGGCCGTCCTAACCCCTTATCCGGCGGCCATCCAATCCCTGGTGGCGCCTTATTTCCAGGCAGCTGGCCTGGAACCGGCAGCCCTGGCCAGCCTTGATATTGACGATTACCATGCGGTGACCCAGGTAACCCCGGAAAGGCTTTATCGGGCGGTCAGGTCTATGGATCTTGGGGGGGCGGAAGCTGTCTGCCTGCTGGCGACGGACCTGCGGACCATAGAAGCCATTGTGCCCCTGGAGCAGGATTTAGGTATTCCCGTTGTCTCCACCAATCTGGCCATCTGCTGGTCCTTCCTGACTGAGCTGGGCATAAGGGAACAGCGGCCCCAGCCGGAATGCAAATTGATGGCTCTCATAAATTCCCGCTAATCCTGTCCGGAAAGGGATAAATGGCTGTCAGGGCAGGCCCTGAGGTCCGGGACCATGCAAGGGAGGGAGTAATTTGCTAGTCTTAAACCAGGATCAGGTGCGTCAGCTCCTCTCTATGGAGGCGGCCATTGAGGCTACCAGCAAGGCTTATACCAGTGCTGCCGCCGGGAAAGTGGACGTCCCGGTGCGGCACAATATCCGGGTCCAGTCCCAGCAGGCCGACATGCTGGTGATGTCGGGCCTGGTGGGGGACGGGGAGCTGCTGGGAGTAAAGATAGTCTCCCTTTTTCCCAACAACCCGGCACGGGGGCTGCCGGCGACCATCGGCTCCCTGGCCCTGGTCAACAATAAGACCGGGCAGCTGGAAGCGGTCCTGGATGCCACCTACCTGACGGCGGTGCGCACAGGGGCGGCTTCCGCCGTCGCCACGGCGGCTCTGGCCAATCCGGGGGCCGAGACCCTGGGTGTTATCGGGGCCGGCAGCATCTCCTTTTGCCAGGCCGAAGGTGTACTGGCCGTCAGACCCATCAAAGAGATTTTCCTGTTTTCCCGGACCCGCCGCA
>DUTA01000058.1 GCA_012842325.1 Bacillota bacterium
CTCAGGTTCCATACCCAGACCGCCGGCTGTGCCCTGACGGCCCAGCAGCCCGACAATAACGTGGTCAGGGTAACCCTGCAGGCTCTGGCGGCCGTGTTGGGCGGCACCCAGTCCCTGCACACCAATTCCCGGGATGAGGCCCTGGCCCTGCCCAGTGAAGATTCGGTCCGGATTGCCCTGCGGACCCAGCAAATCATCGCCCACGAGAGCGGGGTGACCAACACGGTGGATCCCCTGGCCGGTTCCTATTATGTGGAAAGTCTGACCAATCAGATCGAGGAAAAGGCCCTGGAATATATTGAGAAAATCGATGCCCTGGGCGGTGCCGTTAAGGCAATCGAACAAGGTTTCATGCAGAGGGAAATCCAGGAGAGCGCCTACGAATATCAAAAGGCCGTTGAAGACGGCGAGAGGATTGTCGTTGGCGTGAACAAGTTCCAGCTGGAGGAAGAAGAGACACCCAAGGATCTCCTCAAGGTAGACCCTGCTGTGGGCAAGTATCAGAAAGAAAAACTGGCCCGCCTCAGGGCTACCAGGGACCAGGGGGCTGTGGAAGCGGCCCTGCAGCGCCTGAAGGCAACGGCCCAGTCCGATGCCAATTTGCTGCCGCCGATTCTGGAGGCAGTAAAAGCCTATGCTACCCTGGGCGAGATCTGTGGGGTACTCAGGGAAGTCTTTGGTGAATACGAGGCTTCGGTTATCTTCTGAGCAGATTGCCGGCAGGCTGTATAAATTAATGTGCCGCTTTTGTGGGGAGGAAGGAGGCGCAGATTAATGCAGGAAAGACCCATTCGTGTTTTAATTGCCAAGCCGGGGCTGGATGGCCACGATCGGGGGGCCAAGGTGCTGGCCCGGGCCCTACGGGATGCGGGAATGGAGGTCATTTATACCGGCTTGCGGCAGACACCGGAACAAATCGTGGAAACGGGAATTCAGGAAGATGTGGATGTCATCGGCCTGAGCATCCTTTCCGGGGCCCATAACCACCTTTTCCCCCGGGTAATGGAGCTGCTGCGGGAAAAGGGAGCCGAGGATATCCTGGTTATCGGCGGGGGCATTATTCCGGAAGACGATATACCGGCCTTGAAGGAAAAGGGTATTGCGGAGATCTTTACTCCCGGAACCACTACCCGGGAGGTAATTGAGTATATCAGGGAGCATGTCCAGCAGAGATAGTCTCTTGGCAGATAGACAGGTGGTGAAAATGTGACACTGGTGGAAGGCATTCTGGCAGGGAAGCAAAGGGCCATCGCCCGCCTGATTACCCTGGTAGAGAACCGCCCCCGGGAGGCTGTTCCCGTCTTGCAGGATCTCTATCCCCATACGGGGAAGGCCCTGGTCATAGGAATAACCGGTCCACCGGGGGCGGGGAAAAGTACCCTGGTTGCCCGCCTAACAAGGAGACTGCGGCAGAGGGGGAAAACGGTGGGGATCATAGCCGTTGACCCCACCAGTCCCTTCACCGGCGGGGCCATATTGGGCGACAGGATTCGGATGCAGGAGCTGGCAACGGACCCGGGGGTATTCATCCGCAGTATGGGAACCAGGGGAAGCCTGGGCGGCCTGGCCAAGGCAACCCATAATGTGATCAGAATATTGGACGCGGCGGGCAAGGACTACATTTTCGTGGAGACGGTGGGTGTTGGCCAGTCGGAAGTGGATATTGTCAAAACTGCCGATTCAACCCTGGTTGTTCTGGTCCCCGGCCTGGGGGATGATATTCAGACCATAAAGGCCGGAATTCTGGAGATTGCCGACATTTTCGTCGTCAACAAAGCAGACCGCCAGGGTGCCGACCGGCTGGTGGCAGAACTGGAAATGATGCTGGATCTGAGCGAGAAGGAGGTTGCCTGGCGGCCACCGGTGTATACTACAGTTGCCACCGGCAATCAAGGTATCGATGCTGTTCTGGAAGGGATCGAAGAGCACGTCCGACACCTGTACCAAAATGGACAACTGGAAGCACGCCGCCGGGAAAGATATAGGGCCGAAATAATGGCTATTGTGGAGGAGGAGATTAAAGCCCGCCTGCTGGGCCAGTGGTCGGCGGGGAGTCTGGAAGAGCTCCTGGAGGAGGTTGCTGCCCGGGCAAAGGACCCCTATGCAGCGGCCAGGGAGATTCTGAAGCCCTGGACCGGGAATGGGAAAGGAGGTTCATGATGAAGATCAGCAAGATCGATCACATTGGCATTGCCGTGAAGGATCTGGAGGAAGCTTTAAAGCTGTACCGGGACATTCTGCAGCTGGAAGTGAAGGGTGTGGAGGAAGTACCGGATCAAAAGGTGAAGGTGGCCTTTATTCCCGTGGGGGAAAGTAAAGTGGAACTACTGGAGCCCACCAGCGGCGACAGTCCTGTGGCAAAATTTATTGAGAAAAGGGGGGAAGGTATACACCATCTAACCCTGCGGGTTGATAACCTGGAAAAGGCCCTGGAGGAGGCCAGGGAGGCCGGCATCAGGCTTATCGATGAAAAACCGCGGTTGGGAGCAGGGGGGGCCAAGATAGCCTTCCTCCATCCGAAAAGCACCGGTGGGGTGCTCCTGGAACTGTGTGAACGGGACGGCTAGGCAGACTTGTTTCAGGCTAGAGGGGATAGTATAATTATAACAAGTTTACCTGGAAATAACACTTGGGTTAGGGGGATGAGTACATGTCAGGATCGTTCCTGGAGGAACTTGCCAGGAGGAAAGAGATAATTGCGGCCGGTGGAGGAGAAAAACGGATTGAAAAACAGCATCAAGCTGGGAAGATGACGGCAAGGGAACGGATTGCCAAACTCCTGGATCCCGACAGCTTTGTGGAACTGGATGCCTTTGTCCGGCACCGCTGCATTGATTTTGGGATGGAGAAGGTGGAAGCCCCCGGTGAAGGGGTAGTAACGGGTTATGGCACCATTAACGGACGGACCGTCTTTGTTTATGCCCAGGATTTTACCGTCATCGGCGGCTCCCTGGGGGAAATGCATGCCCGCAAGATCTGTAAGGTCATGGATCTGGCCTTAAAGACCGGGGTCCCCATCATTGGCATCAATGATTCCGGGGGAGCCCGGATCCAGGAAGGTGTCGATGCCCTCAGCGGTTACGGCCAGATCTTTTACCGCAATACCATCGCTTCCGGTGTTATTCCCCAGATCTCAGTAATTATGGGACCTTGTGCCGGCGGTGCCGTTTACTCACCAGCTCTAACCGATTTTGTTTTTATGGTTGAAGGCACAAGCTACATGTTTATTACCGGGCCCCAGGTTATCAAGGCGGTGACAGGGGAGGACGTGACGCCCGAGGAACTGGGCGGCGCCATGACCCACAATGCGACCAGTGGGGTAGCCCATTTCAAGGCCAGGAATGAGGAGGAGTGCCTGGAAGCCATTCGGCGCCTGCTTTCCTTCTTACCTGACAATAACCTGCAGGATCCGCCCCTGGTTGAAACGGGGGATGACCCCGGCCGCATAGATGCATCCTTGCGGGAGATAGTCCCGCCGGAACCCAACCGGGCCTATGACGTTCGGGACATCATTACCCGGGTGGTGGACAAGGGGGATTTCCTGGAGGTACAGCCCTACTACGCCCAGAATATAGTCATCGGCTTTGCCCGCCTGAACGGGCGGACCGTCGGCATCGTCGCCAACCAGCCCAAGATCCTGGCCGGCTGTTTGGATATCAATGCTTCCGATAAAGCTGCCCGCTTCATAAGGTTCTGCGATGCCTTCAATATTCCTTTGGTGAACCTGGTCGATGTCCCTGGCTTCTTGCCGGGTACGGCCCAGGAATATGGTGGCATCATACGGCATGGGGCCAAGATGCTCTACGCCTATTCGGAGGCGACGGTGCCCAAGCTCACTGTGATCTTGCGGAAATCTTATGGCGGGGCCTACCTGGCCATGTGCAGCCGGGACCTGGGGGCCGATCAGGTCTTTGCCTGGCCCAATGCGGAAATTGCCGTCATGGGACCGGAAGGAGCTGCCAACATAATCTTCCGGAAAGAGATAAATGATAGTGCCGATCCGCAAAAGACCAGGGACGAAAAGATCGCAGAATACAGGGAGCGGTTCGCCAACCCTTATGTGGCGGCAGGCAGGGGTTATGTGGATGATGTCATCGATCCGGCCGAGACCAGGGTGCGCTTGATCGCGGCTCTGGAGATGCTGGTCAGCAAGAGGGAAACGAGACCGGCGAAAAAACACGGCAACATTCCCGTCTAGGCCAACCAACCCGGGAAGGGAGGGGTGTATGGATGGAAAACATAATGCTGGGAATTCGGATCACCATCATAGGCATGGGTATAACCTTTGCCAGCCTCTATCTGCTGTCTTTAATTGTGAATATACTGCGCCGTGTATGTAATGGAGAAAAAAAGGAGACTGTCCGAGAACAGCCGGTGGAGAATAGGAAACCGGAACCTGTTCAAGCCAAGGAGGAGCCTGTTCCTGTTGAATCAATAGAACAAATACCCGCTGAAGTGGTGGCAGTCATAGCCAGTGCCCTGGCAGCTTATCTGGATGAACATCCGGCGGGGGTTAGGATCAGGGTAATCCGCCGGCAGTTCCCGTCTCCGTTCTCAACCTGGAGTATGGCCGGAAGGCAGGAATTGATGAGAATCAACGCCAGATAGGATCAAGGAAACTGGCGATGCTGAAAAAAACCAAGGAGGAAGACAAGGGATGAAAAGATTTCGCATAGTAGTGAATGGTACTGCTTATGAAGTTGAGGTGGAAGAAATGGGCCAGGGCCCAGTAACGGCTGCTCCTCCAGCAGCACCGGCACCTGCCCCGGCTCCAGCCCCCGCTTCTGTCAAACAGGAGACAACCTCAGTTACTGCACCACAGCCCGCTGTAGAAAAGCCTGCTCCTAGCCCACAGGCAGCTGCTAAGCCTGCGCCGGTATCTGCCGGGGGAATAAAGGTGGAAGCCCCTATGCCCGGGACTATTTTGGACATAAGGGTAAAGCCAGGGGATTCCGTTGCTACCGGTGATGTGCTGGTCATATTGGAAGCTATGAAGATGGAGAATGAAATTGTTGCACCACAGGACGGTACGGTAAAAGAAATAGCTACAACTCAGGGGGCTTCTGTTAATACCGGGGATGTCCTGGTAGTCCTCGAATAAGGGGGGGCAGGTATGTTGGCCGAGGCCATAATTGAGTTTATACAATCACTGGGGTTTTTCAGTCTTACCTGGCAAGAGGGCGTAATGATTATAATCGGTTGTGTACTCCTTTACCTGGCGATAGTTAAGGAATACGAGCCCTTGCTCCTGTTACCCATCGCCTTCGGTGTTATCCTGTCCAATATACCCTTGGCTGGTTTAATGGATCCGCCAGGACCAGATGGTACGCCTGGGGGCCTGCTCTATTATCTCTACCAGGGAGTTAAACTGGGGATATATCCACCTTTGATTTTCATGGGGATAGGTGCCATGACTGACTTTGGCCCCCTCCTGGCCAATCCCAGTACCCTATTGCTTGGTGCGGCGGCCCAATTTGGGATCTTTACCA
>DUTA01000059.1 GCA_012842325.1 Bacillota bacterium
ATTGGGTGGGTCTCCTTTCTGAGGTATTTGGTTTCTTTTCCACACCCATAATATCTCAGGGATACCCACCCTTTTCAATATCTTTTTTAAGCGATTAAATATCTGTTAACGAAACTCTGGTCGCTCTACCCGGGAAGACCATCAGGGGCCTTTACATCAACCGGGTGGATGAGGAGGACGTCGGCCTGTTCCGCATATTGGGGGAAGATGCCCTTTTGTGCAATCTTAAATTGGAGGATGTAAAGGTATCTGGCAAAAATTATGTGGGCGGTTTGGTGGGGTGGAACCAAGATGGTACCATCGAAAATTGCTCCGTTTCCGGTACCGTTAGCGGGGAAAGGGATGTTGGTGGCCTGGTTGGAGCAAACAGCGGTATTATTTCAGCCTGCTCCACCCTTTGCCAGGTTCAGGGTTCCATCTATCTGGGCGGTCTTGCCGGGAGCAATTTTAACAACATCCTTTCATCCTTCGCCACCGGGCCAGTAACGGGCGGGGAACATGTCGGTGGCCTGGTTGGCTACAATGATTGGGTCATCGGGCATAGCTACGCGACGGGCTCTGTCAAGGGCAATGACAAGGTGGGCGGCCTGGCGGGATCCAGCCAGCTAGGGCATATTTTGGTTTCCTATGCCACCGGGCCTGTTGCCGGTACCGGAGCTACCGGCGGGCTGATTGGGTATAACGAAAAGAGCCTCATCTACCAGTCTTACTATGACCGGGAGACCACCGGCCAGGGGGACACCGGCAAAGGTGAGCCCCGATCCACAACAGAAATGCAGCTTCGCACTTCCTACCCGAAATGGGATTTTGTGGGCAAATGGGCCATAGAAGACGGGGCGGGCTATCCCCTGCTGCGCTGGCAGGAGGAAGCTCCTCAAGGGTGCTTCTACGTGGTGCAGCCCGCTGGTTCTGCCCGTCCTGGCGTTGAATTCCCCCTGGAACTTGAGGCAGGGAAGGGAAAGGACGGCGCACCGCTGGAAGGTCCCAGGGAGGTTACGGTCCTCTGTGAGACAGACGGAGAGGTGGTGTTTCAGGGTGAGATCCAATTTACTGCCGGCGAAGCCCAGCTGCCCATCACTTTAGACAGCCCTGGGCTCTACCAGTTGCGGGTCCACGTGGCTGATCTTCCTTTCTCTGAACTGCTTATGGTGGATGTGGCCGAGCCAGAATACGCCGGGGGGAGCGGTACTGTGGACGACCCCTACCTCATCGCCACTGCCCGGCATCTGGACAACGTTCGCTACAATTTAACGGCTTCCTACAAGCTGATCAGGGATATTGACCTGGACGTAGGCCCATACAACGAGGGCAAAGGCTGGCGGCCCATCGGCACCATGGCGGCACCCTTCACCGGTTCCTTCGACGGCAACGGCAAGACCATCAGGGGACTGTATATCAACAGGGAAGATGAGGATGACATTGGCCTCTTCGGTGTAACTGGGAGAAAGGCCCATCTATACAATCTGAAACTGGAGGATATAGAGGTAAAGGGCAGGTACTGGGTCGGCGGCCTGGTTGGGTGGAACAGTGGCTGTATTTCCTCCGTGCAGATTTCCGGCACTGTCTCCGCTTCCGGCGTGACCGGCGGTCTGGTAGGGGAAAACGATAGTTATGTCAACAGCTCTTCGGCAGCCTGCGACGTAATTAGTGAAGGCCCCATCGCCGGCGGCCTGGTGGGCAGTAGTTTTGGCGAGATTACCGGTTCCTCCGCTACCGGCTTGGTGGTCGGCGGCAAGGAATGCGGGGGCTTGCTTGGCTACAACGACGAAACAGCAAGTGTTGTCAACTGTTACGCCGCGGTCCAGGTCGAAGGCAGCAGCCTTGTTGGCGGCCTGGTGGGGAACAACCTGGGGAAAATCATCACTTCCTATGCCACCGGCTCTATTGCCGGTGAGATGGATGCAGGCGGCTTCGTAGGGTATAACGACGGGAACATAGCCCATTGCTATGCCGCCGTGGCGGTAACAGGGGAGAGGGAAGTGGGAGGATTTGTTGGTTATAACGAAAAAGAAATAGTCGCTTCCTATGCAACGGGGACGGTTACCGGTAGCGAGTGGTGCGGCGGTTTTGCCGGGGTGAATGAAGGCGTCATCAGCAATTCTTACTACGACAGCCAGACCACCGGCCGATCCCAGGCGGACAATCAGTGGGGCATCCCCAAGACCACTGCGGAAATGAAGCGGCAGAGCACCTTCGCCGGCTGGGATTTTAAGAGCATTTGGAGGATGGTAGAAGGCTTAACCTATCCCCGGCTGCATTGGGAAGACTGGGCCTGGTAATGGGCGGCGAGCTTTATACCCCTGGCTAGGGCGTCCTCGCCATCATTCCCCACAGGGGGCGGGAAATAGCCCGGGGTCCCCGGGGAAAAAGCCAGGGGAGGAACCGCTGCTTTCGGCAAAGGTACTGGGCGCCCCCCTTTATGCCGTGTAGTCACAAGTTGGGAAAAAGGCAGACAGCCAGAGCCCTGGCAGCGCCGGGCTGGCTGTCTGCCCGCCTATATATCTGTTCATTTACCAATAAGCATGTTGGCCAGCAATGAAAAGAAGGTACAGTTCAGGAAAAAGCACGGCAACATCAGCCCGGCTGCTAGGCAAAGGAGAGAATGCTGCTGGAAGGAGGAAATTCTGCATGATAAGCACAGCTAAATTCAGAAGTTCGTCCTGGCTGTCGGCAGGCCTGTTAATTGCCTTGCTTTTTGGTCTGATGCCGCCTGTTGGGGCGGCAGGGGAGGGGTCGGGATTTGCCGGCGGCTCGGGCACGGAAGATGATCCTTACCTGATTGCCACTGCCCAGCAGCTGGCCCGGATTGGGGATTATCTGGACGCCCATTTTCAGCTGATTGCCGACATTGATCTCAACCTTTCTCCCTATAACTTGGGGAAAGGCTGGCAGCCCATCGGCAGTGAGGAGGAGCCCTTCACCGGTTCCTTGGACGGCAATGATAAGACCATCAGGGGTCTGTATATAAACCGGCCGGAGGAAGACAACATAGGTCTCTTCGCTGTCATAGGAAAAGATGCCATTTTACGCAACCTCAGACTGGAGGACGTTCAGATAACGGGGAAGGATAATGTTGGCGGCTTGGTAGGGTGGACCTATCTCGGCGATGTAGAAAACTGCCATGTGTCCGGCACCGTTGCCGGGGTGCACAAGGTCGGCGGCCTGGCGGGGGAGGCCACCAGGTATATCAGGAATTGTTATACCCACTGCGATGTAAGGGGCTCTGAGGGTGTAGGTGGTATTGCCGGGGTCAACTGGGGTACCTTCATTGCCTCCTATGCCGCCGGCACCACCAACGGCCGGGAAGGGGTTGGCGGCCTGGTTGGGCACAATTTCTGGTTTATCTACGATTGTTATGCGACCGGCCCGGTAAAGGGCGAGCAAAAGGTTGGCGGCCTGGTCGGTTCCAATGCGGAGGGGTATGTCTATACCTCCTATGCCAGCGGCAGCGTAACCGGCGACGCCGAGACCGGCGGCCTGGTGGGCCACCAGGGCGAGATAGGGATGGTGTACAACTCCTACTACGACCGGGAAACCACTGGACAGGCCGACACCGGCAAGGGGGAGCCCCGGTCAACAGCCGAGCTGCAGTGGCGGGCCAACTACCCGAAATGGGATTTTGCCGAAAAATGGGTTATTGCCGATGGGGCGGGTTATCCCCTCCTCCGCTGGCAGGAAGATGCCCCCCGCTGGGGGTTTAAAGTGTCCCTTCCCGAAGGTTCCGCCCAGCCCGGGGTAGAGTTTGAACTGGAACTCACCGCTGCCCGGGGAGGGGACGGTGAGCCATTGGCTGCTTCCAGGGAGGTTACTGTCCTCGCCGGGGCAGGCGGGGAAGTGGTCTTCCAGGGGCCTGTGGAATTTGTTGGCGGTGAAGCCCGAGTGCCCCTCACTTTTGCCAGCCCCGGCACCCGGCACCTGCTGATCTCTATGGCCGGTTTCCCTTACTCCGAACCCATTGTGGTCGAGGTAATCAACCCCGAGTACGCCGGGGGCAGCGGTACCCTGGACGATCCGTACCTCATTGCCACGGCTCGGCAGCTGGACCATGTGCGCTACAATCTTACCGCTGCCTTTAAGCTGCTCAATGATATTGACCTGGACGTACCCCCCTACAACGAGGGGGCAGGGTGGCAGCCCATCGGCAGCAGGGACAGGCCCTTTCTCGGCTTCTTCGATGGCAACGGCAGGAGCATCAGGGGACTTTATCTCAAGCGGGAAGCAGAAGATGATGTCGGTCTTTTTGGCGCCCTTGGAGATGGTGCGGCTGTATATAACGTAAAGCTGGAGAAGGTTAAGGTGACAGGCAGGACGCCCACCGGGGGCCTGGCGGGGGTGAACGAGGGCGGCAGTATTGATACCGTCGAGGTCTCCGGTACCGTGGCCGGCTTCAGCGATACCGGCGGTTTGGTGGGAGAAAACCACGGGTACATCAAGGACTGTTATAGCCACTGCACCGTAACAGGCAGGGGCGTTGATCTCGGCGGCCTGGTTGGGGACAACTACGGCGACGTCATGGGTTC
Source organism: Bacillota bacterium (assembly GCA_012842325.1). GTDB lineage: Bacteria > Bacillota > DTU030 > DTU030 > DTU030 > DTU030. Next base: position 4,521 of record DUTA01000059.1, read on the forward strand.
CTCGGCGGCGGGAATTGTCAGCGGTGTTCATGTCGTCGGGGGCCTGCTGGGATACCATGGCGGCACTGCCAGCGAGTGTAGCGCAACGGCGGCGGTCAAGGGCCAGGACTGGGTTGGCGGGCTGGTGGCGCAGATCGATGAAGGGGGAATCCTCAGTAGATCCCATGCTGGCGGTACCGTTGCCGGTAACTTATATGTCGGGGGCCTGGTGGCCTATAACGCGGGGGATATAGCCGAGAGTTACAGCACCGGGGCTGTCACCGGGGAGAAGGCGGTGGGCGGTTTTATCGGTTACAACGATGGTGCCGTCAGGGACGCCTATGCTACCGGGGCGGTTACCGGCAGCGGTGACTGCGGCGGCTTCGCTGGCCACAATAAGGGGGAAATAGCCATTCCTTTGCGGCCGGCGTAGTTTCCGGCAGCGAGGAGGGCGGCGGTTTTGCCGGGGGAAATGGGGGCGTCATCGCCGATTCCTACTATGACAGCCAGACCAGCGGCCGTTCCCCGGCTGTCAACCAGTGGGGGATACCTAAAACCACCGCCGAGATGAAACGGCAGGCAACCTTTGCGGGCTGGGATTTTTACAATATTTGGGAGATCCGGGAGGGTTTGACTTATCCCCGCCTGCAGTGGCAGGATCAGGAATGGGAACCCGTCTTCACCGATCTGGATGAGGTGCCATGGGCGAAACTGCCCGTTGAGGTGCTGGCCCGCAGGGGCATATTGCGGGGGGGCAGGGAAAAGGAGTATGCGCCCCGGGAGAATATGACCAGGGGGGATTTCCTCTACTCCCTCATAAGAGCCCTGAGGGCCACGGCGGACTTTACCGGGAACTTTGCCGATGTCGGGGAGGGGGATTACTACTACTGGGAGGCAGGTGTGGCCCGGGCATTGGGAATTGCCGTGGGCACAGGTGACAATAAATTGGAGCCGCAGGCAGAAATCACCCGGCAGGACATGCTGGTCCTGGCCGAAAGGGGACTGCGGCTGCTGAAAAAGCTGGATACCCGGGGCACCGTTTCCGAACTGGCAAGATTTGTCGACAGAGACCGGGTGGCTGACTATGCCGCCGAGAGCATTGCCGCCCTGGTCAGGGAAAGGCTCCTGGGGGGCAGGGAAGGCAAGATTGATCCCCTGGCTCCGGTCACCAGGGCGGAAGCCGCCCTCTTCCTCTTTAAGCTTTACAACCGGTATTAGTCCCTGGAGAAAGGCAGACAACCGGGCCCCGGCAGGGCCGGGCCGGCTGTCTGTCCTGCTATTATTCCTGCGCATCCTCTCGAGAATAAGGGGGCTTAAATCAACAAAGCACGGGGGGATGGGTTCCATGGAACTGGAGAAAAGGGTGAATAAGCAGGCCATTCTTGTGGCAGTGGTAATGCATGCCATCTTTATCTTAAATTGTCTGGTCGGTTATGTGACGGGGCAGATTACATTGAAACCTTTAATCTTTTCCCTTGCTTTGGGTGTCTTTAGCTGTCTAACCCTCTTTGCCATATATAGGGTGAACAAGACCGCCAGGGCAATAAAATACCTTTCCCTGATCGGCTTATATTCAAATCATGTCTTCTTGATGCTGACCACCGATATTGCCCTGAGCAGTTATATTGTCTTTGTCGTCTTGATCATGGTGTCCCTGTTGTATCTGGACAAAAGGCTGCCGGGAGCAATTCTGCTATTGACTGCCTTAACCCATTTGTTTTTCAGTATTTTCAGGCCGGCCGGCCAGATAGCCGTCCTGGATATCTTCCTAAACCTGGCGGTGTTTGCCGGTTTTATGTGGATAACCGCCAACTCCTTAAAAATATATAGGGAACTGGCGGAGATAGTAAAACTCAACACGGACAAGAGAACAGGGGGCTTTACCCGGGCCCGGAACATTGCCAATTTTATCTATGAGCAAATCATGCAATTGGATGATGAGAGTGAGATCCTCAGAAAAGGCAGTCTGGAGTTTAAACACTCCCTGGAAGAGGTCACCAGGGCCATCGAGGATATTGCTGCAGGTTCTGTCAGTATTGTCTCTGATACAGGAAGAATAGCATTGTACATAGAGGATTTAGAGAAAACCCTTCAGGCCAATCGGGAGCATATAAGGCGCGTCAGTGACAATATGGCCAGAATCATTGACTACAAAGATCAGGGCCTGCACTTGATGGATGAGCTCAGGAAGCTGACCGAGACCACGGTGGGAGCAGTGACAGAGATAGATAGGATGGTTGCTGAAACCGGTGCCAATACAAACAAAATAGTTGCAGCAGGGGAAACCATAAAAAGGATTGCCGCCCAGACCAGTTTGCTGACCATTAATGCCGCCATAGAGGCGGCCAGGGCGGGTGAAGCAAGCCAGGGCTTTGCGGTCATAGCCGATGAAATTAGAAGTTTGTCCGAGGAGACCAACAGGTATGCGGAAAAAATACAGGTCTACACGGCCGGACTGACTGCCAGCGTCGACAAGGCCAATCATGCCCTGGGCAAAGTTAACCTGGCTGTGGAAGACGAATTTAAAGGCGTAAAGGCCATGGATGGACTCCTGGAGATGATCCACGAATTTATTACCTCAACCCAGGACTATGTATTCAAACTGAATGAATCCGGGGATGCAATTCTGGCCCAGGCGAAAGAAATCAAAGAGTCAATAGCCAATTTGTACAGCGTCAATGAAGAGTGTTCCGCCAATACACACCAGTCATCGAGCAATATGCGCAATCAGAATGCCTATGCCGATTCCATAATTAAACTTGGCAGCAGAATATGGGAAATGGCCCACATCCTGAAAGATAGGGCCATGGAAATAAAGATGCTGATTGATATAGAACTGGTCATAGATTTTCTCGAGAAAGAGGGGTACAGTAACGATAATCTCAGCAGGATATGCCGCCGGTTGAATATAACCACAGCCTATGTGGCCGATGAAACAGGATATGTCCACTACTGCAATGAGGAAATCGGCCGGGGGGTAAATCTCTTTGCCTTTGATAAAAGCCTGGAACAGCTGTTGGAGGGCGCCGACTATGTGTCAACCCCCATCAAGCAGAGGGCAGAAGATGGAAAAACATATAAATTCCTGTCGGTGTACAGGAATAACAGAATATATGAACTGGGTTTGGATTTGACGGGAGCTTGAAGACCGTTTATGTTCCATAGGGAGCAGAAGAATGACAGGGCTTGCCCCTGTCAGGATTGTCCCAACACCTGCCGGACGATATCATATTTTTCATCGGAGGCCGCGATGAAGCCGTCTATGGGTGAGGTGGCGAGGATTTGGCTGCCTTCAGGGGTGTCTTTGAAGTTGATAAAGGCAGCCCGGATCTTTTCTATTAATGCAGGGTCGGTTCCGGGGGCCATGGCCAGGGCATCCTTGGGAATGGGATCGGTCCTGGCAATGATCTCAAGTTCCCTGTCCACGGGGATACCCTGCTGCAGGGCAATGTCCCAGGCCTCATTGAAGGTGGCCCCGGCGGCGACCACCCCTTCCAGCACTTTTTCTATAACTTTGTTGTGGGTGCCCAGGAAAAGGACGTCGGCCAGGTCTTTGTCGGGATCGATGCCGGCCTGTCTGAGGAGGTAGCGGGGATAGGCGTAGCCCGAGGCCGACTTCTCGTCCACGAAGGCAAAGGTTTGCCCCCGCAAATCTGCCAGAGTTTTGATGCCGCTATCCCGGCGGGTTATAATGAAACCTTGGTAAGAGGGGGCGCCGTTGACTATGGGGGTGACCAGGGGTACGGCTCCTCCCTGGTCCCGGGCAGCCACATAGGCCAGGGGAGAAAACCAGGCTATATCTACAATCCCGTCGAAGAGGTTTTGGATAAGGGCAGTATAGTCGGCGGTGATGATGGTGCGGGCCTGGAGGCCGAGCTGGGCCGCCACGCCGTTGATAATGGGCAGATACCGTTCTTTAACCTTCTGGGGTTCCACAAAGGGGGTGACGCCGAAGAGCAGCTGGCCCTTAGGACGGTTTTTGGCGGCAATCTGCTGCAGCTTGAAGGCTTCCCCTTCGATCTCTTTGGCCAGGTCCAGGATCAACCTGGTCGACTGTTTTTGTCCCTCCAGCACCTGGGCGGTTTCCTCGGCCGAGCGGGAGGTTTTTTCTGTTTTAATTGTAAGTTCTTCTATTACTTTGGACAGTTCCTGGGTGGTTTGGGCCTGGGTGGCCGTGGTCCTGGAAAGTTCACCGCTGGCTGCTACCACTTCCTCCAGTTCCTGGATAATTTCTTCCAGGGCAGCGCTGGAATGCCGGGCCAATTCCTCCACACCGCTGATCCTTTCCACCCCGGTAGCGATGGTATTGCTTGATTCCCAGATACTGCTGCCCAGTTCCTTTACGATTTTTTCCACTTCCTGGGCGGCCAGGTTGCTTTCCTGGGAGAGCTTGTTAACTTCCCCGGCCACTACGGCAAAGCCCCGGCCTGCTTCTCCGGCCCGGGCGGCCTCGATGGTGGCATTGAGGGCCAGGAGGTTGGTCTGCCCGGCGATATTCTTAATTTTTTCCAAAAAACCCTCAATACCCTGGAAGGCTGCCCGGAGGTTTTCGACCGCTGTTGCCGCTGTGAGGACTTCCCTGGCAATCTCGGTGAGGGTGTGGCTGGCGCTGGCAATCACCTCCCGGCTTTCCTTGATTCGTTCCAGGGAGCGGCGGCATTTATTGCAGTTTTCCTCGGCAAACTCCTTCAATTCCTGGGCGCTGGCCAGGAGTTCTTCACTGGAGGCGGTGCATTCCTGGAGGCCGGCTGCATTCTCGCTGCTGTTGGCCGCCACATCCGAGGAGAGGCTGAGCATATAACGGCTGGCAGAGGACATTTCCTCTGCATTCCACAGGAGCTGTTTGGCAGCAAAACCAAGGTTTTCTGCCATCCCGAGAAAATCCGCGCCTTCTTGTCCCGCCTGCCTTTGCTTCTCATCTAGCATCTGCCCTTGGGATGGAACCGGAGCTGGACGGAAAAGGAAATAACCGGCTCCTCCCCCGGCGATAAACCCCAGCAGGGCCGGGAGTATATCCCAGGTTGGGGAGAAGGCTGCTGCTGCCAGGAGGGCTCCCAGGAAAACAACCGGCAGGAAAAACCTTGCCCATGCTTTCATTATTCCTTCCTCCTCTCCTCATTTGGATATTTACCACGTGTTACATAATTCTGTTAGCCACATGTTACATAATTCTGTTAAAGGTGACAATTTCCTGCCTGGCTGGGGGAATGTTGACAAATTGGGCTGGTTTTGGGACTGCAGCCATATTGACGCATTGGTGGCAGGTACGGAATTTTTACCGGCCTGGCAGGGAAGGGCATACTACATATTGAAGATAAACCTCAACTTCGATACGAAAGGGCAAAGGAGGGTTTTGTCATGCGTGTTTCCAGGGAGAACAGGATCTACCAGATGAGCGGCCAAAATCCTGCCGTTGCCACGGTGAAACCCGGGGAACTGGTGGTGGTTGAAACCCACGATTGCTTTACGGGGGCCATTAAAGGGGAAGAAGATCTATTCAGTTTGGTGGGGTGGGAGAACATCAACCCGGCCACCGGGCCCATTGCCGTCGAGGGAGCTGAAGTGGGGGACGTCCTGGAAGTAGCCATCGAGAAGATCGAGGTGGCCGAGCGGGGGGTAATGACCACAGCTCCCGGCCTGGGCATTATTGGCGACGAGGTCAAGGAGGAGAGAACGACCATCATCCCCATCGAGGAGGGGCAGGCTGTCTTCAGCGACAGGCTCCGCCTGCCCATCAGGCCCATGATCGGGGTCATCGGCACGGCTCCTGCCCAAGGAGAAGTGCCCTGTGGCACTCCCGGACCCCATGGAGGCAACATGGACTGCAAGGAAATTGTGGCCGGGACCAGGGTGTATCTACCGGTAAACCATCCGGGGGCCCTGCTGGCCCTGGGCGATCTCCATGCCCTCATGGCCGACGGGGAAGTATCCGTAACCGGCCTGGAGATCCCTGGCGAGGTAACCTTGAGAACCAGGGTCTTGAAGGGGCGGAGGGACGCCCTGCCCCTGCCCATGGTCAGCAATGAGGAAAAACTAATGATCATCCACAGCGAAGAGACCCTGGATGAGGCGGTCAAGAAGGGCGTTGCGAAGACGGTCAAGTTCCTGCAGGAAGTCTGTTCACTGGATCTGGATGCTGCCCTGCGGTTGCTCAGCCTCGTCGGGGAAGTGCGGATCTGTCAGGTGGTCGACCCCCTGATGACCATCCGCATAGAGCTGCCCTGGTCTGTCCTCAATGCCCTGGGTTTTTCCGCCGCGGATCTGTAAAGCAAGTAAAGGTGTCAAGAATCAGGAAGGGCTGCCGCAAAAGAGCCTATCGATCTCCAGGCAGCCCTTTTTTCTATCTCAGATAGATGATGACTCAGAATATAATTGGTAATGACAAAAAAGCCTCCTGCAATAACTCCTGCAACCAATATGGCAATTCAAATACTGAGGTGGGCGCTGACCGCGGGATTTGGGAAATCCAGCCCGGCAGAAAGGGGTGGGCGGGATGGGCAAATATACAATCCCCATTTTCATATTTGTAATATTTATTTTAATCTCCGTTGGCCTTTGGCTTTGGCTCGACAACATCTTCTATTTTCTCAATTTCTTGTATATCGGCGGTATTGTGTCTCTGGGCGTTTTTTTGCAGACGACAGGATATAGACATGCGAGACGGTTTGTCCAATTGGGCGTGGGAATGTATATGCTTGTCTACCTTGGCCTCATATGCCGTGAGAACATGCAGCTTGAAGGATTCTGGTACTATTTGTTCACAGGGGTCTTTCAGGCAGCGGTAATACATTATGCAGTGGCCAAAATATTTGGCCCCCTGTTGTTTGGCAGGGGGTGGTGCGGTTATGCCTGCTGGACTGCCGCCCTTTTGGATCTGCAGCCGTACAAGACACCGATAAATCCCCGAATTAAAGGACTGTCCTTTATACGTTATCTTGTTTTTTTGCTCTCCTTTTTATTTGTGGCCTCATTGTTCTTATTAAAAGTTAATGACATTGAAACAGTCATGTTTTGGAGTTTTATTGCGGGCAACATAATTTACTATGCAGTTGGGATAGCAATGACTTTTCTCCTGAAAGACAACAGGGCCTTCTGCAAATACATCTGCCCCGTAACCGTATTCTTAAAACCAGCCAGTTATTATTCCCTCCTCAGAATTAAAACAGACAGCCGAAGGTGTATTGCTTGCGGGAAATGCAGAGAAGTATGTCCCATGGATGTAGATATCCTGGAGAATAAAAGGAGCAGGGAAAACGGGACGGAGTGCATTTTGTGCTTAGAGTGTATGAAGGCTTGTCCCAAAGGGGCCGTTTATCTGTGAGGATGACGGAGGGGTACCCACCTTTGCCCCGGGGGGATTATCATTTTTATTGCCTTTGCTTAACCTAAATTTACTTTAATAGTGGTATAATAGTAATTATAGTTTGCAGGGGAAAGCTGTATTTCCCTGCCATTAGCAGATTTACATCGGAAAGGGGAATTCTATGCTGCTGTCGCTGAAGAAGAAATTGGTGCCGGTAATACTGAATTTGCTAATTGTACCTTTGTTATTAAGCTTCCCCGCCAGGGCGGAATTTGGGTCCATTGCCGATGCTGCGGTATTAATGGAGTTCAGCAGTGGCAATATCCTGTACGAGAAGAATGCCACGGTGGCCAGACCGCCGGCCAGCATTACCAAGCTTATGACCCTCCTCTTGGCCTTCGAGGCCGTCGACGAGGGCAGAGTTACCTGGGAAACCCCGGTGACGGTGTCGGAAAAGGCGTGGCGGATGGGGGGTTCCCAGATGTTTTTGGAGGTTGGGGATGTAGTCACTTTTAAGGAGCTGGTCACAGGGATCTCGGTGGTATCGGCCAACGACGCCTGTGTAGCGGTGGCAGAGCATCTGGCGGGGAGCGAAGAGGCCTTTGTCGAAACCATGAATGCCAAGGCCAGGGAAATCGGCCTGCAGCATACTACCTTTAAAAACGCCACCGGCCTTCCCGCCGAGGGCCATGTGATGAGCCCCATGGATATTGCGGTCCTGTCCCGCTATTTGATAAAAAATTACCCCCAGGTTTTGGAATTCGAATCCCAGCGGGAGTTTACCTACAACGACATCAAGCAGTACAACCGGAATCCTCTCCTCGGCCACTACAGCGGTGCCGACGGCCTGAAAACAGGGTGGACCGAGGAAGCGGGCTACTGCCTTTCCGCCACGGCCGAGCGGGATGGCATGCGGCTTATTGCAGTAATTCTGAATACCAATAGCGAAAAGGAAAGGCTGGCTGCTGCCGAGGAACTCCTCGATTATGGCTTTTTAAATTATCAATTGTACGAAGCGGTGGCTGAAGGAGAAACAATCCAGGAGATACCCGTCCCCAACGGCCGGCAGCTTTCCGTGCCGGTGAAGGCGGCTGCGAAAGTTGAGGTGCCCCTGAAAAAAACAATGCTTGGGGACCTGGAACGGGTAGTGGTGGTGGAGGAGGCAAGGGCACCCATCGCCGAGGGAGAAACCCTGGGCAGGTTGGAAATAAGGCTGGCCGGGAAAGTGGTGGGGGAAACGGAACTTGTTGCGGCGGAGGATGTAAAGAAGGCCAACATTTTTGTGCGGTTTTTCCGCTGGCTCCTGAGTTTAATCAAAATTAAACCGGCAGTGTAGGAAGTAAATAATAAACGGAAATAATCCAGCGTTGTTTTAGCGCTGGGTTATTTATTTGAGCCTTTTGCAAAATAGCCCCTTTGTAGAAAAAGAAAACAAGTTGCCATACTGCCGCAAAGCGCAATTTTCTAAAAACACTTTAGCGGGCAGCAGTAATATCGGTATCAACCGATTTTAACCTA
>DUTA01000136.1 GCA_012842325.1 Bacillota bacterium
GGTGGGTCTCCTTTCTGAGGTATTTGGTTTCTTTTCCACACCCATAATATCTCAGGGATACCCACCCTTTTCAATATCTTTTTTAAGCGATTAAATATCTGTGAACGAAACTCTGGTCGCTCTACCCTCGTATTGGAGCATCATATTGACTTAGATTTGCAACAAATTATATAATTAAGATGAAGTATTAAATAATTGTCTCTTTTGCTTAAATTCATCCCATTTTCCCTTCCCTTTCGCCCCTTCACACCGCCCTTCTTTCCAAGGCCGGATAAAACTATTATGAAAAGGGGGAGTGACATGTCTGAGAAGCTGGTGGAAGCCATCGTGGGAATGAGGGAGAAGGAGGCCGTAGAGCTGGCCCGGGAGGCCCTGGAGGCAGGGAGGGACCCCATGGAGGTCATGGAAAGCTGCCGCCGGGCCGTAGAGGAAGTGGGCAGGCGGTACGAGGCGGGAGAGTATTTCCTGCCCGAACTCATGCTGACCGGCCAGATGATGGCCCAGATCTCCGAACTGGCCAAGGCCAGGCTCAGTGCAGCCGGGGCCCCGCAGAAGCGGCTGGGCAGGGTGCTGATCGGCACGGTCAAAGGTGACATCCACGACATCGGCAAGAACGTCGTCGCCTTCATGCTGGACAGCAACGGCTTTGAGGTAAAGGATCTGGGCGTTGACGTACCGCCGGAACGCTTCGTGGAAGCCGCCCGGGAATTTCAACCCCAGGTGGTGGGAATGAGCGCCCTGCTGACCCTGGCCTTTGACCCGATGAAGGAAACGATCCAGGCCTTTGAAAAAGCCGGGCTGCGCGACCAGGTGAAGATCATGATCGGCGGCGCCCCCGTCAACGAGCAGATCAAGGAATTCACCGGTGCCGACGCCTGGGGCAGGGATGCTGTCGAGGCCGTTGCCCTGGCCAAGAAATGGGTAGGAGGTGTATAGGATGCTTACCGAAAACTGGGCCAGCTTGTCTCCCCGCGAGAAACGGGAAGAGCGGTTTAAATCCTGGATGAACCCTCCCGGGGTTGAGTTCGCCACGCCGGAAGCCCGCCAGGCCTACCAGGAACGCACCCAAATCCTCAAGGACGTGGTAGAACTAAAAAAACCCAGCCGGGTGCCCATCTGTCCCTTCATCGGCTTCTTCCCGGCCAACTACGCCGGCATCACCGCCGAGGAAGCCATGTACGATTACGATAAGCTGGGAATGGCCTGGAAGAAATACCACCGGGATTTCCAGCCCGACAGCCTGGCCAGCTCCTTCATGATCGGGCCCGCCCCCATCTTCGAAAAGCTGGATTACCGCATGTACAGGTGGCCGGGCCACGGCACACCCTCCCACACCCCCTACCAGTTTATCGAAGCGGAATACATGAGGGAAGATGAATACGACCTCCTGATCAACGACCCGTCGGGCTTCTGGATGCGCCGCTACCTGCCCCGGGTCTTTGGTGTCCTCAAGGCCTGGGAAGGGCTGCCGCCCCTGACGGACATCGTTGAGCTTCCCTTTGTGGGCGCCTGCGTCATCCCCTACGGCATCCCGGAAATCCAGGAATCCTTCAAGACCCTGCTGGAAGCCGGCAGCATGGCCATGGAGTGGATCGCCGCCATCGGGGCCATCGACGGCGAGACAACGGCAACCCTGGGCATCCCCCCTGTGCTGGCAGGGTTCTGTAAAGCTCCCTTCGACTACCTGGCCGACACCCTGAGGGGCACCCAGCCCATCATGCTGGATATGTTCAGGCGGCCGGAAAAGCTCCTGAAAGCCCTGGAGATCCTGGTTCCCCTCAACATTGACCTGGGCGTCCGCACCGCAACCCAGAACAATGCCCCCTTCGTCTTCATGCCCCTCCACAAGGGCGCCGACGGCTTCATGTCCGACCGGGATTTCGCCCGCTTCTACTGGCCCACACTGAAGGCAGTGATGCTGGGCCTGATCGAAGAAGGGCTGGTCCCCTATGTCTTTGTCGAAGGCGGCTACAACTCCCGCCTGGACTACCTGGCCGACCCGGACCTGCCGGAAGGCTCCATCGTTTTCATGTTCGACACCACCGATATGGAAGCCGTGAAGGCAAAACTGGGCGGAAAGCAGTGCTTTGGCGGCAATGTCCCCGGCTCCCTCTTCCGGGCCGGCAGCCCCGCCCAGGTGGAGGAATACGTCAAGAACCTGCTGGACAAGGTGGGACGGGACGGCGGCTTCATCCTCAGCACCGGCACGGTAATCGACGAGGCCGATCCCGCCTGCTTCAAGTCGCTGATGGAGGCCGGGCGCAAATACGGGACCTATTGAAAAACGGGCTTTTTTAAGGCTTTCTGCCGGGATTATTTTCCCGGCTTTTTTCTTTGCCGCAGGAAAAAGGATATACTAAAATATTGACCCTGACGTTACGTAAAGGTGTATAGTAAAGGCGAGGAGGTGAGCCGGTGGAATACACGGTGAAAGAGCTGAGCGAAATGGCCGGGGTCAGCCCCAGAACCCTGCGCTACTACGACCAGATCGGCCTGCTCAAGCCGGCCCGGACCAACCCGGCGGGCTACCGCCTCTACGGCCCGGAGGAGGTGGACAGGCTCCAACAGATCCTTTTTTACCGGGAGCTGGGGGTCAGGCTGGGGGAGATACAGGAAATCCTGGCAGCTCCAACCTTTAATGCCGTAAAAGTGCTCCACCAACACCGGGAAAAACTCCTGGCCAAAAGAAGGCAGCTGGACCGGCTGATCGCCAATGTTGAGAAGACCATCGCCGCCAAAGAAGGGAGGATAAAAATGACGGATCAGGAAAAATTCGAGGCCTTTAAGGAGAAGCTGATTGCAGAGAATGAGGGAAAATACGGGAAAGAGGCCCGGCAAAAGTACGGTAACGACAGCGTTGATGAAGCCAACGAAAAGCTAATGAAAATGACCAAGGAAGACTATGATAGGATGACCAGCCTGGAAAAAGAGATGCGGGAGACTCTGGCCGAAGCCTTTAAGACCGGCGACCCCGCCGGCAAAGAGGCCCAGAGGGCTGCCCACCTCCACCGCCAGTGGTTATCCTACTTCTGGCCCCGCTACAGCAAGGAGGCCCACGCCGGCCTTGCCCGGATGTATGTAGACGATGAACGGTTCACCGCCTATTACGACCAGGAACAGCCCGGTACGGCCGCCTTCCTGCGGGATGCAATTCTAATCTATACCCGAAACCTGGAGGAATAAAAAAGGGCTGTCCCCGCACGGAAAACCTAATCAGATAATTCAAAGGCGCCGGTCCGCACCGGCGCTCCTTCTTTTCTTTCATTTAACCGCCCCGTTATTCCAGCAATTCTAAACTGCGGCCGCTCATCAGCCAGCGGCCATCGACCTTTGTAAATTCAACGGTCAGCTTATAGGCCCCCATCATTTCGTTCTCGGCCTCCTGAACAAGGGCCCAGGTATCTTCATCGACCTGCCTCAATTCATAGGGCTGGTCGGGAATGATCTGCGGCGGCATGCCCTGGGGGATGATATAAAGCTTATTGTCTTCCTCCAGGTAGTATTCATCGACGGCCGGCGCCACCAGTTCCCGCTCCGCTATTTCCGTCACCGCAGCAAGGAGGTCCTCCTTGCTGTCATAAGCCTTCACCCGGCCCGTTTCATCCGTCTCCGGCCTAAAGAAGAGGTCGAAAAACTGTTCCTCCAGGGACAGCAGTTTTGCCGCCAGATCCCCCTCCGTCTCCGGGGCTGCCGGGGGTTCCTCCTCTTCTACCTCAAGATTCCCTCCCGAATCTCCCGGCTCCGAAATAATACCCTCTCCGTTTTCAACCCCGGTTCCCTGTTCCGGGCCTTTGCCACAACCCGCCGCCAGAACCAACAGCAGAACCATTACAACAACTAGACTGGTTTTCTTAAACAACAATCAAATCCCTCCCCTTGTATCGGCCAAACTAAAACTTCTCTATTTTCAAGACGAAGAAAGCTGGATTTTGTTCCCATAATCCTTTCCCGGCAAAAAACCCTTCCTCCCAGAAGGCAGAAGAACACCCCGCTGGGGTGTCAGCGGGGCGGTTTGCAGGGTGTTAGCCTGCACCTTTCTCTGCGGTATCCACCTGAATCCATCCCCCAATGTATCTCTCAATCGGCACCAACTGCTATCTCAGCTAAGAAATCAAGGAAAAAGAGGATGGAATCCACTGTTAATTTCTCACAGAGATGGGGCGGGTTATCGGGATGAAAGCCCTCCGGTCTCAGCTCCCGGCACAAAAGACTGTCAAATCTTTTTTCATATTGTTCGGCCAGCCTATAGCAGAGCTTTTCTACCGCCTCGGGGCCTAACTCTTCATAATAACGGATCCCCAGATACATCAAGCCCCCCTCAACCAGCCCACACTGGGCGCCATAACGTCCCGCCCCATGCATGCCCACCGCAGCAGCCAGCACCTGTTCGTTAAGTTCAAGACCATCAATTTCCGCCAGAATGCGCAGCACCGTTGTGGCGCAGTTCCAGTCGTATTCCCAATAATACTCATGGACCCTGCTTGCCACCAGTTCGCTATGGTTTAGCATTATTCTTCCCTCCATTGTTCACCCACGAATTTATTCAACTTCTATTATAACAGCACCGAAGGGTAGCCAATATCTCCCAAACCAAATCTCAAACTTAATTCATATTTTAGTCATCCGTAAAATGGTTTTTGAAACCGCCCTTGGTTTGTTTAACAGAGCAGAAAAAGAAATAAGCTCTTCCCTTTCCCCATTGCCTATATGCAAATATTTATCCGCAACTTTAATAATCACTTGCCCAAACTCGATTGCATCTACTTTACTGCTAGGACTTAAATACCGGTGGTTCATCCTCAATTTGATGTCTTTCCGTAGCCTTCGGATTTCCTTCCACAACCTTAGTTCAGCTTCAGATGTCAGACTCAATTCCGGAAGCTCCCGAGCCTGTTTTAACAGATACATTGTAGTATAGATATGACTCCGCACCCCGTATCCAGCTGGCTTGATAGGCTGGGGAAGTTTTTCCCACCCTTTTACTGAAAATTTAACATATAGTTCTTCCCGGCCACTGGGAAGTTCCGTTATCTCCTTTCTTTTTAAAACCTCCATTTTAGCAATGGAACCATAATAGTAGATACCCGCATTTTTACCAAAAGTGCGCTCTGGTTGGTACAGGGCAACATAATCGAAATAGAAACAATCTTTTCTAATTTGCTGGTACGGTATGTGGTAAAAGGAACCGGCAAGATTAGCAGTCAATTGTTTCTGATCCCTCACAACTCCCACCAGAACAGTCCGGGGACGAAATTTTTGCTCATAATACCAGATCGAACCAACATAGGGAACAGCCCGCTCAAAAGCTGAATCAGCTGAATCGACGATTAATTCATCTAATAATTCTTCCACCAATCTAGTTTCACCAGGTAGAAAGGGAAGTCCCCCAACATTCACTGCTTCGATGCTCGAAAAAAAGGTGTGGGGGTGACCATCCGTCTCTCCCGCATAATAATGCTTATTCTCGTCAATTCAGACCATCGTTCCTATAGCATCCGGCCAAGCATTCCTGAAATATCCGGACACCGTTCCTGCGGCATCCGGCCACCATTATCGTATGATTCGGCCAACAGCCGGCAC
>DUTA01000060.1 GCA_012842325.1 Bacillota bacterium
CCCGTACCCCCGCCGCTGGAGCAGGGTCTCTATCCAGCGGCGGGCATAAGCTTCATCATTCAGATAGCCATAGTCGGTCATCATAGCAATTACCTGACCTATGGCAGCTTCTGTAAAGCCTTTTCTGCGCAGGCGCTGCCTCAATTCCTCTACACTGTAGGACCGGTAACTCAACAGGTTAAGGGCATAGCCCTTCGCTTCGCCAAGATCATCGGGCATTATCCCACTCCCCTTGCCTTCGCTGGGCTTCTTTTCTGGCGTCGGTGTCCTTCTCCGGGAGCACTGGCAGATTAAAGGTTTCCCGCAGCCGGTTCTCCAGTTCCCGGGTCAGCTGGGGATTGTTCCTGAGGAATTCCCGCGCATTCTCTCTGCCCTGCCCTATTCTGGTGTCCCCATAGGAATACCAGGCCCCGCTCTTCTTGATTAAATCCTGTTCTACCGCCAGATCCAGGATGGTGCCTTCCCGGGATATGCCCTGGCCGTAAATAATGTCAAATTCCGCCTGCTTGAAGGGGGGAGCAATCTTATTTTTGACCACTTTTACCCTGACCCTGTTGCCGATTACCTCCTCGCCCTGCTTCAAGCTCTCAGTCTTCCTGACCTCCAGGCGCACCGACGAGTAAAACTTCAGGGCCCTCCCTCCGGGGGTAACTTCGGGATTGCCAAACATAACACCGACCTTTTCCCGGATCTGGTTGATAAAAATGGCAGTTGTCTGGGATTTACTGATAGCCCCGGCCAATTTCCGCAGGGCCTGGGACATCAGGCGGGCCTGCAAACCCACATGGGAATCCCCCATGTCACCTTCCAGTTCCGCCCTGGGAACCAGGGCGGCAACGGAGTCCACCACCACCACATCGATGGCACCGCTGCGGACCAGGGCTTCGGCTATTTCCAGGGCCTGTTCTCCTGTATCGGGCTGGGAAATGAGAAGGTTTTCCACATCAACACCGAGGTTGTGGGCATAGACCGGGTCCAGGGCATGTTCGGCATCGATAAAGGCGGCATTACCACCCATTTTTTGGGCTTCCGCGATAATATGCAGGGCAACGGTAGTTTTCCCCGAAGACTCGGGGCCGTAGATCTCCACTACCCTTCCCCGCGGTACTCCACCTACACCCAGAGCCAGATCAAGGGTCAGTGCTCCCGTTGGTATCACTTCCACATTCAATTTTGCCGAAGCTTCCCCCAGCCGCATAATCGAGCCCTTGCCAAATTGCTTTTCAATTTGCATTAATGCCATTTCCAGTGCCTTTTGCTTCTCCACAGCTCTTCCTCCTCACCCAGTTTCCTTTTCACTTCCCCAGTTGGCACTGCTGTAGCACCCTGTAGATTGGCCCTCCCGGTGTTAATATGCTCTCAAAGAGGGCAATTTCCCTGGCGGTGAAGCTGCCAAAGGTTGCCTCCTCCCGTTGCTTTATTGCCGACTGCAGGCGGGCAGCAGCAACGGGGGGCTGCCGAAACCTGCCCAGGGTAACATGGGGTGTGTAGGGTCTGCTTTCCAGGGCAAACCCTGCCCTTGCCAAACTTGTACCCAGATTAGTATACAATTTTCGTAATTCTTCCTTTCCCCTCCCGATTCCTGCCCAGAAAACCCTCGTTTTCCCGTGGGGGGGAAACACCCCCAGGCCACCGATTTCTACCGTAAATGGCCCCATCTCCCGGGCAACCCCGGCGGCGCAGGCACACACCCTCTCAACTTCCCCTGCCGGTATCGAGCCGAGAAAATGTAAGGTGACATGCAAATTGGCCTCTTCGACCCATTTTATCTCCCGCGCCAAAAAGGAAAACTCCTCCTGCAGAAGCCGCAGATTTCTTTGGATCGGAGCAGGAAGCTCAAGGGCCAGAAAAGCCCGGATCATTTTCAATCTCATCACCCTTCCCTGGAGCATTAAATACTGTCCGCCGGAAACCAAATGCTCCCTGCCGGTAGTAGAGGGAGATGGTATCAGCCGCCACCAGCGGCCAATGGTGTTCACCCCGGGAAAAATGCAATAAAACCAGTGTATAGGGTATCTCCTCGGTGCTCTGCAGACCCCGGATCCCTGCCGCCCCGGAAGTTCCGGCATCAATGACAACGCTGCCCTCTATTTCCCGGATCTGGGGACTGTGGCTGTGCCCATGGAGTATAACCGGCACTTTACCCGCAAAGGGCAGGGCCAGCCGCTGTTCATGGACGGCCAGAATATCCGGTTTCCCCGACCTGGCCAGCAATTGCTCCCCTTGGTCCACAGCCGCCGCCAGCTCCTCGGGTTCAGCCGGGAGCATCGTTTCCCTCTGGGCGGCCGGATCAGAAATACCCATAATTTTGAGCCCGGCAATTTCCACCACCTCCCCTTTAAGGAGGGTAACTGCCGGGATGGCGGCCAGGTGATTGGCAATGGCGGGGGAATCGTGATTTCCCAGGACAATTACATAGGGGACGGGCCAATCATCCAGCCTGCTTAACAGTTCAACTTCCAGGGGAGTGCCAAAATCGGTAATATCGCCGGTGTCGATGACAAGATCCACGGCAAAGCTGGCAGCCACCCGCTCCACCAGCTCCATGGCCACCGGATTGTTGTGAATATCGGAAACATGGAGCACCCTGAGATCAACCCCGGTTAATTCCGCCTGCCCGAAATCCTCCACCCTTTGGAGCAGGCTGTAGAGGTTGGCCGACATCAGCTGGATATGTTCCGCCATGGTTTCGACCCTGCCAAAGGCCTCCTGAAACAGGGCCACCATCCAGGGTGCCGCCTGCAACATACCCTTGTATTCAAAATCAGTTGGCCCGGTCGGGGTAAAGGTGACCACGGTCAGGACAAGGAGGAAAAGAACTGCCGCCAGGCCAATGGCACTGCCCTTGAAAAAACCGGACCAATGGCGGGGTCCTATTATTAGTGCTCCCAGACCGCCACCCAGGGCCGCCACAAGGAGAATGCGGGCAGAAAAAGCAAAGACAACTTTCCGGACCGGCGGGAGAAAGCGGGCGTATATCTCGGCCCGGGACATCCCTGAAAAGAGCAAGTCCCGCAGCCTTTCCAGGTCAATGCCCAGCAGCGATACCTGCAAGCAAAGGGGGGAGAAATGGGTCCGGGCCCTGACAAAGCCGAGGGGCGGAAAATGAATCTCACTGACGCCCAAATCGGAAAAGGTAACAGCTACCTGTATCTGAAAGGCGTCAATAACATAATTTGCCCTCCCCAGGATAGGGAGCAAAACCAGGGCAAAGACAAAAGCACTGACAAAGAAGAGACCCCTTTTTCTCCTATTCATTATCCTCCTTTTCCTCGTCTAAATATCCCAACAAATACTTGCGGACCAGGTTGAGGGCAGCCTGACTGGCCCGCTTTTTGATCACCGGCCTTGGCCCCCGGAAATTATGGCTTTCCACATGGACCTCAGCCTGGGTGGCAAGGGCTATATAAACCAATCCCACGGGTTTGCCGGGCCTGCCTCCCTCTGGCCCGGCAATACCCGTTACTGCCAGGCCCAGGGATGTTTTACCCAGTTCTCGGACTCCGGCCGCCATGGCCCTGGCCACCTGGCTGCTCACGGCACCAAAGCGGCGCAGCAGTTCCCCATCTACGTGTAACAGCTTTTCCTTGGCCTCATTGCTATAGGTTACTACACCATACTGAAAATAAGCGGAGCTGCCGGGCACTTCCGTCAAACGGTGGCCAATTAATCCACCGGTACAGGATTCAGCGACACTGATGGTTGCTCCCCTTTGCCTCAGTAGTATCCCCACTACTTCTTCCATAGTTTCATCATCCACGGCAAAGACGAACTGGCCAACCCGTTTCCTTATTTCTGCCTCCATCTCCGCCAGGAGTTTTTCTGCCCTTTCCGGTAAGGACGCCTTGGCGGTCAGGCGCAATTGAATCTCATTCTCCTTGGCCAGGGTTGCCAGGGTCGGATTGGATTGCTTTTCCAGTAAATCCTGCAGCATGGTTTCCAACTGGGACTCCCCAACACCATACAGTTTTAGCACCCGGGATTTTATAACTTCCCGCCGCCCAGCAAGGAGGTTTTCCAGGCGGGGTACAACCTCATTTTCAAACATGGGCACCATTTCAAAGGGAGGGCCGGGGAGCATGACGACAACCTTACCTTCCTTTTCCAAAAACACCCCGGCTGCAGTGCCATTGGGATTTGGCAGTATTTGGGCGCCGGCAGGGAAATAGGCCTGCTTTTTGTTGTTCTCCGTCATCACCCGGCCGCGGCTGGCAAAATAGTCCCGCAAAGCGGCCAGGATGTCATGGTTCAGCACCAATTCCAGCCCCAAAAAGTCGGCAACAGTCTCCCTGGTTAAATCATCCATGGTAGGACCCAAACCGCCTGTGAGGATAATCAGATCGGACCGCTGCCAGCTCCGGGTGAAAACTTCCCGCAAACGGGCTGCATTGTCCCCCACGGTAGTTGTGTAATAAACATCGATACCCAGCTCGGCCAATTTCTGACTGATAAAAGCGGCATTGGTATTAACGATTTGCCCCAGAAGAAGCTCTGTCCCTACAGATATTATTTCCCCCTTCATAGAATCCATCGCCTCTCTGCAGAAATTATCAACGGGAAAACCGGGATGTCCCCGCCCCTACTCATTTTTCGTCACGGGAGGGCCGAGACCCTTCCTCCTGGGGAAAAAGTCATGGAATAATTCCCGGCAGAGAAAAAGCAGTAACAACCGGCCAGTACCCGGTTGTCACTGCTTTTCCTACGCCAGGTGAACCCTTTCCAGGGGCTTGTCCTCCCCCGCAATAAGTTGCCGCAATCTCTCCCCCGCCAGCTTCTCTTCCTGCAACAGTTCCTTGCTGACGCGGCGGATTATTTCCACCTTGTCCTGCAATTCCTTTCGCACAAGTGCCTCCTGGGTTTGCAAGATTCGGGCGACAGCCCGGTGCAGCAGGTGCCGGGGCAAGCTCTCGGGATCGACAATCCCCAGATCCGACATACCGGCAAATACCATTTTTTTGGCGAGCCGCGCCGCCTCGATAAAATCACTGCTGGCCCCGGTGCTCCTGCTGTGGAAAAGGAGCTCTTCCGCAATGGCCCCGGCGATTAAAAGTTGTAATCTCTCTTCCAACTGGCGGCGCGTCTGGAGATATGAGTCGTCTTCCGGCACTTCCCGCATATATCCCAGGGCGCTGCCGCGGGGTACGATGGTAACTATAGAAACAGAACCGGGTCTAATCCGCTCGGAAACCAGGGCATGCCCAATTTCATGCACGGCTACCCGTTTTAATTCCTTCTCACTGGGCTGCCTGTCCATCTTTTCACCCAGCATAACCTTATCGATTGCCTCGTTAAAATGCCCGGGTTTCAGTGTTTTCTCTCCTGCCCGGAAGGCCAGGATAGCCGCTTCATTGGCCAGACTCTCCAGATGGGCCCCCGAGAAACCGAAGGTCTGGGAGGCGATGCTTTCCAAGTTGACCTCAGGGTCCAGGGGCTTATTGGCTGTGTGGATTTTAAGTATTTGTAAACGTCCTTCCCTGTCAGGCAATTCAACCTGGATAATGCGATCAAACCGTCCCGGACGCAGCAGGGCCTCATCCAGTAAATCAACCCGGTTGGTTGCCCCTATGACCAGGATACGCACATCATCATTGGGGGATATGCCATCCATCTCCACCAGCAACTGGTTCAGGGTTTGGTCATATTCCAGATGCCCGGAATGCTGCCCCCTCTTTCCCCCCAAAACATCGATCTCGTCGATAAAAATAGTGGCGTTCTTCCGGTTGTGCTGTTTGGCCAGCTCCCGGGCCTGCTTAAAGAGGGCACGGATACGCTGGGCACCGACACCGGCATACATCTCCACAAATTCGCTTCCCGCTGCAGCGATGAAGCTGGCCCCGGTGTAGGCGGCAGCAGCCTTGGCCAAAAGGGTCTTCCCCGTTCCCGGCGGTCCCGCAAGCAGGATCCCCTTCAGGGGCCTGATTCCCAGTTGCTCTGCCGCCGAACTATCCTTGATGAATTCCAGAGCTTCTATAATCTCCTGTTTTGCCTTCTCCTGCCCCCCGATATCGGCAAAGGTTATTTCCCTCGCCCGGGGCGAAACCTGGCCTTGGAAGCCTTTATTGAGTACCTTCAAGCCGGAAAGGTTGTAAAACAAGTAGCTCAAAGCACCGAGAAGGAGAAAGGGCAGCAGGTTAACACCCTGGAGGGCCAGGAAAATCATAGTAGCAATTGCAACGCCGATGGTGATCTCTTTACTCAAGCCCTAACCTCTCCTTTCCGGGTTTCCCTGCCTGGGCACAACTTCATAGAGGTAGTATCCATCCAGCTCAAACTGCAGATAAACCCGTTCACTGTCCACGGTAACCCGGTAATCCTCAATCCCCAAGGAACGGGCTTCTTCCTCCACCTTATCTGCCAGGTCCCTGAAATTACCCCTGGCTATAGCTTCATGGAGGGCAAAGTGAACGCGATGATAGGCTTCCTCCAAATCCCTGTTGCGGTGATCTTTGAGAAAAATGGTATAACCTTCCTTCCCGAGCCCTGTCCTCAATTTGGCCTCAATTTCCCCGTAGACCCTGGCTAAATCCAACCCACCCGCCAGCTGGAAGGCAAATGACTTCCCTTCCTCGGCGGTTAGTACCTGTACCCCCTCAACTCCCTCTATGGCTCCCAACTCTTCCAGCAGGGGGTTCAGGACAAAATGGCGCTGGTAGATAGACTGCCCTGCAAAAAACAGGGCAAAGGATACGAGGGCGGCCGTGACTATAATCCCTACCCGTAAACCCTTAATATTCATCCCTATCTCCCTATTTCCAGCGATTATATGCCTCATTATACCATATATTAACTTTGGCGGGCCGATGTAATCTTTGCCAGCGGCCGCCACCGGTTTCTCTTTTCCCCAGAGGTAAATATTTCCTGGCAGTCTTTTACGTTCCC
The DNA here is from genome assembly GCA_012842325.1 of Bacillota bacterium. GTDB lineage: Bacteria > Bacillota > DTU030 > DTU030 > DTU030 > DTU030. The sequence continues at coordinate 6,880 of DUTA01000060.1, forward strand.
ACCCGATCAGCCCACAATTAGCTTCCCTAGCTATTGTTTATCCCTGCATCCAAACCGATGGCATAATTGACAGGGAGGGAAAAGCAGATGCCCTTTCCCTTTGTGTTTATTCCCACCTTGCTAGTAATACTTTCCATAATCGCCCGTCTTTTCTCCTTGGGCGCAAGGATCAGGACAAGATCCTTCTCTGGTTGTATAGTTATGCCAAGATATTTAATAGCCTCCTTTGCCCCCAAACCCTGGGCATGGAGGAAGGTACCACCCGTTGCTCCAGCAGCCTTGGCAGCCTCCATGACCTGTTCAAAATAGCCGCTGTTAACGATGGTTATTATTAAATGATAGTCTTCCTTTGGCAATCCACTCACTTCATAACCTCCCAACTCTAAATTTTTCCCGGCCTCCATAATAGCCTGCGAGAGGGCACTGCTGATGCTGCTTAAACTTATGGTACAGACAATTCCTGTAGCTGGTTTACTAAAATCTATTTCCTGCTGCAGTTGATCTAAAATATACCTGGACATCGTTTCCGTCTGCAGACTGAGAGACACCACTTTTTTCGGTCCACCGTAACCAAGGATTTCATAGATTACTGATTCTGCCGTACCATACCCGTGGGTAAGGAGGAATACCGGTGTGTGGCACTTTTTCAGAACCTTAATCAAAGAGTCCCGCAAGGAATAATCCAGGATGGTAATTAGTGCTTCGTATACGGTTGCTTGACTACCCCCCATTTTAATGACCCCCCGTTATTCTTCATTTTGTCCACCCAGGGCAGAACACCTGCTGTCAGGTATCACAGCCCCTTGAATTTAACTATAAATATATATTTACCCTTTCCGGGAAGCAGGGGAAGTCTCATCGGACCTGTTTTCAGAGTCTACGTCAGCCTGACCGGTGGCAGCATCTAAATCAATAATGGTATCCTCCGCTGGAATAACAGTTTCCCGTTCCAACCTGCTCGACTTAATGGTATAGGCTAAACCAAAGAAAGAAATAGTAATAACTGGAAGCATGGCCACGAGGGCCACAATCCCAAAGGCATCGGTAAATATGTTGCCGCCCCTGCTTTCACTGGCTCCCAGGGCAAGGGAAAGCATAAAGGTAGCCGCTAGGGGGCCGGAAGCGACTGCCCCCGAATCAAAGGCGATTGAGGTAAACAAGGGAGGAATGTAAAATGACAGAATTAGGGCCAGCAGATAGCCTGGAACGATGAAAAACAAAAGGGATAAGCCTGAAACTACCCGCAGCATAGCAAAAGCCACCGCCAGACCAACACCAATAGATAGACCCAGGCCCATGGTTTTGCCAGAAATTACACCTTCTGTAACGTCTTCCACCTGCCTTTTCAAGACGAAAACAGCCGGTTCTGCCGAAACAACTAAAAAGCCTATGGCAAAGCCAACAAGCATCAAGGACATGGGGCTGATCTTCTGCACCAGAACGCCCCCCAATTGATAACCGGCCGGCATAAAGCCGATATTGGCACTGGCCAGAAATAGGACCAGACCCATGTAAGTGTATACTGTGCCAACAAGGATTTTCAGGATTGTCTTGGTTGGTAAATGCAACCGCCAGACTTGAAAAAGGGCAAAGACCAAATAAATAGGAAACAGAGCAACGGCAACCTGCCCAAAGTATTGCCCCACATTGGATGTATACAGGGCGATGATATCGGAAAAGGACTGGAGTTCGGGCACTGCCAGAGCACTACCCCCCGAAGGACTGAAAAAGATACCTAAAACCAAGACAGCAATAATGGGTCCAATAAGGGTTAGGGCAACGAGGCCAAAACCGTCTTCCTCAGAGGTTTTATCGCCGCGCACGGACGCCAATCCCAGTCCAAAGGCCATAATAAAGGGAACCAAAATCGGGCCGGTGGTTACGGCTCCCGCCTCCCAGGCAATGGAAAGAAATTCTGTTCCAGTAAAGCGGGAAAGAACAAAGGCGCCCAGATAACAGACGAGCAGGATAGAGGACAGGGGCACCTGAAAGAGTATTCTCAGAAAAGCCGTTGCCAGGGCCAGACCTACGCCTACGGCAACGACAATGATGATAAGGTTATCCGGCACACCGCTTACCTGACCGGCCATGATAATTAAATCGGGCTCTGCCACAGTGACAAAGACACCCAAAACAAAGGTCAGGGCCACTATAAGAAAAAGGTTCCTGCTCTTTACTATGGAAGAACCCAAATGTTCGCCCACGGGAATTAAAGAGATATCCACCCCCAGATTGAACAAGGCAATGCCGAAAACCATGAGAAAAGCGCTCACCAAAAAGAGGGCTATACCCTTCCCCAGGGGCTTTGGGGCCACGGAAATATTTAGCAGCAGTACCAAGATTACGATGGACCCTATCGAAGATACAGACTCCCTCAGTTTATCTAACAGTAGCTTACCCATAGAATCCCCCTTAATCCTGCTACAATGGCGAAAGGTCTGGGTTTACTGGCCCAATTCACCCCTGATCTCTCCCCGAAGATCATATTCATCGGCGCCTGTTATCCGCACCCTGACAATTCTTCCCCAGGCCGCCTCGGGAGCGGCGACATAAACCTGGCCGTCGATTTCCGGGGCATCCCGGTAGGAACGGCCGACCATCAGGCCCGCTTCCGGCCCCTTACCCTCCACCAAAACATCAAGTTCCTTCCCCAGCCACTCCCGGTTTTTCTCGGCCGAGATGGAACGCTGGAGTTTCATAGCGGCCTTATACCGGCTTCTCTTTACCTTTTCCGGAACCTGATCCGGATAGGCCGCCGCCGGCGTTCCCTCTTCCCGGGAATAGACAAAGAAGCCGGCCCGGTCAAAACGTACTTCCCCGATAAAATCAAGCAATTCGGTGAACTCCGCTTCTGTTTCCCCCGGAAAACCGACAATAAAGTTTGTCCGAATGGTAATATCGGGTATCTCCGCCCGCAACCCTTCGATCAGGGCGCGGATTTCCTCCTTGGTCTGCTTCCGGTGCATCCGGGCCAAAACCCTTGGGCTTACATGCTGGAGGGGGATATCGACGTAGTTTAGAACCTTCGGTTCTTCTTTCATCACCTGGATCAACTGGGGTGAAATGCGGGTAGGGTAACAGTAAAGGAGGCGTATCCAGCTGATGCCCTCAATCCTCGCCAGGCGCCGCAACAGTTCCGGTAAAGCCGGTTTCCCGTAAAGATCTTCCCCGTAACGGGTGGTGTCCTGGGCGACGAGGACAACTTCCTTGATCCCCAGTTGGGCCAGGGCCCGGGCCTCCTCCACAATATCCTCCTGGGTGCGGCTTTGCAATGGGCCCCGCAAGCGGGGAATAACGCAGTAACTGCAGTGATTGTCGCAGCCATCGGCTATTTTGAGGTAAGCGGAGGGCCCTGCCTGGGAAAGGAGCCGGGGCCACTGCCCGGGAAATCTGGCCCGGGGCGGCCCTGTAAAGCGGCACTGTTTGCCCGCCAGGGTTTGCTCCACAACAGGCACAATGCGGTGAAAATCGCCGGTTCCCAGTAGGGCGTCTATTTCCGGCAGCTCCCGGGCCAGTTCGTCAGCATAGCGCTGGACGAGGCAGCCGGTCACTATCAGAGACCGGCAGCGCCCCTGTTCCTTGTAGGCGCCCATGGCTATTATGGTCTCTATGGCTTCCTTCTTTGCCTCTTCAATAAAGCCGCAGGTGTTGACAATTATAACATCGGCTTCTGCCGGGTCGGTGACAAAGGAATAACCCTCCCCTTCCAAAAGCCCCAGCATAACTTCACTGTCAACCAGGTTCTTGTTGCAGCCCAGGGAAATCAAACCAATTTTAATCTGCCTCAGCTCTGACACCATTAAATCCTTTACCTCCAATACAGTTGCCGGTATAGTATATCTATTTCCTCCTGCAAAAGACCGCTGCCCCGCAGCGACAAGACACGGAACAACGGTCCTTGCAGCTTCATCTTTCCTTATTCCAGGGTAAAGACAATATCCTTGGGAATTCCCGGCTTGCCGGCCGGGCCCAGCTCTTCCCCATTAACCTTCAGGAAAAGGCCCCCGGGATTTCCTGCCCGGAGCCGGAGTTCTTTCTCGGCAGTGTAATCCCTCTCGGCACCGGGCTGGAGGGTCTCTTCCGTCGTCCTCCCATCGGCGATGACGCGCAGCCAGCAGGGTGAGTTCTCAACCCTCACCCGCAGGGTAAGGGGCCCTTCTGTCACCAGGTATTCCCCCAGACGATCGGTATCCTGAACCAGGATCACCCTCCCCGGCCTCTCCCCATCTTCCTCCTGTTCCTCCTCCGGCACCCCTTCCAGTTCCCCTTCTCCCGCTATTTCACCATTTGAGCCACCCATCTCTCCTGGTCCCGGTTCGCCCGGTCCCCGGAAAAAGGGAAGATAGGAAAAGGAGAACACTACCACGATGGCCACCAAAAGGAAAAGGAGGCCAACGCGCAGGCCGGGCCTGAGCCTGTAGCGCCGGGTTCTTTTTTTTATGATCACCGTCCGCTGTTTCGGCTCTTCTCCGCTGACCTTGGGGGGGATAGGGTCCTGTTGCCGGGGAAGTTCCACCCCGAGAAAGCGGGCATAACTGCGTAAAAAACCCCTGGCATAAACATCTCCCGGTAGATTAGCATAATCGCCTTCTTCCAGGGCTTTTAAGTACCGGACGCGAATCTTGGTTTCTTCGGCAACGGTCCTGAGACTGATACCCTTCTCTTCCCGCATTCTTTTTAAAAACTGCCCGATCTCCTCCCGGGACTTGCTTTCATTCATTTGCGGCTCCTGAACGTCTTCAGTCACAACCTCACCTCCCTGTCCTCTGGCCCCTCTGCCCATCTGAGGACAGTTTTGGCTGCCCTTCCCAGTTCCTTCAGCAGGGAACCTGGTCCATACTGCCATCCCTTGCCGGCAGGGAATTCCCCTGAAAGGTATTCCTTAAATAGTTTTCAATCTGGGCCACTGCCCCTGGCAAATCATCGGCCTGTACAATCAGTTCATAATCTTCCTCGGGCAGCTGTGACTTCCTGTACAGGGGATCATAGTATTCCTTTAAAAGGATTTCAACAAAGGCCGTAAGGTTTCCTTCCCGCAACAACAACTTCAACTCTGCCACCAACCTCTTTCCCAGGCGCTTTACCAGGCGGTCAAGGGCGGCTTCCGTCTCTTCCATGTTGGCCTCCCCCATATCGGTGTATTCCCGGACTATCCGTCTCACCCGGACCGGCAGACTGGCCACCACCTTTATCCTTTTGCCGGTTCCGATGGCCGCAAAGAGGAATTCAGGGAGAAAGACCTGTCCAATGCGTCTGCTTTCGGCTTCGACCAGCAAATAGGGAAAACTGTTAAGCCCTTGCAACTGCTCCCACAGGAGGGCATCAAAGACCTTTTGTCCCCTTTTCTCTTGACCGCCGAGGCCACCGAACACTGAACCCCGGTGGCCGGCCAGGCTTTCTAAATCGAGCACGGGATGGCCACGAGCTTGCAGTTGTTTTAGAATTAAGGTTTTACCCACCCCCGTCAATCCATCCAGTACCACAAGCTCGGGTATCAGGTTAAAGGCAGCCAGTTCATCCAGGATAAAACGGCGAAAGGCTTTATAGCCCCCCTGCAGGCGAAAGGCTTTTATGCCGACCAGTTCCAAAACGCTGGCCACAGCCTGGCTGCGCATTCCCCCCCGCCAGCAAAAAATTACCGGTTTCTTCTCCTGACACTTTTCCAGAATCCTATCTACCAGGGCCGGCAATTTCGGTGCCACAATCTTTAAACCGTCCAGTTTTGCTTGCTTTGCTCCCTTTTGTCTATAGGTTATCCCGACGAGGTGTCGTTCATTATCGTCGAGGAGGGGAACATTGACTGCGCCCGGAATACTTCCCTCAGCAAACTCCGCCGGCGAGCGCACATCAATAAAACACCTGTTTTTCAACGCCAGTACAGTCTTTACATCTATATCCGTGTACATCTGCTCACCACTATTCCTTACCGAAATAGGATCTACATAGTATTATAAGTGATTTTCCATATCCCATCACCAAGCCCTGCTCTCCCCCTGTACCCCGCTGCCGGTGGCAGCTCTATTCTGCCACGCTGCCAATTCTTCTTCCCTGGTTGGCACAGTTATCTGGCCTTCCGCAAGCAGGCGACGGTAGGAGCCCAGGAAGTATTGGACTTCAGGCGGAAGTTTACGCCCTTCCTTGACCAGCAAAAACCCATCCTTAACGCCAAATTGAAATCTCCCCGGCGTAAATTCTTCCAGCAGTTTTCCCAGGGTGTCTTCAACAGCAAAGGCAGTATCCCACCCTAAACTGGCCAGTATTAAGCCTTCTTTGTCCGGCTGGGCAAAGTTATCCAAACAAATTAAAACACCTGTCTGCTCCCTTTCTCCCAGGAACTCCAGGAGTTCCTCGCTCTTGACCCCCGGTGCCAGGATGATTACATCTGCACCACGGTTCAACTGTTTCGCGGCAACGGCAGCAGCAGATCCGGGCCCCAGTTCAACCAGGGTTTCCCCGAAAATTTGTGCCGCCGGCTCAAGTTCATATATGCCTGCCGCAATGGGAATCAGCAGGCTTGCCGTTCCGGGGGTGGCGATGAAGCCCACCCGCCCGGTATTACTTACAGCACCGGCCATCACCCCTGCCAAAAAGGCCGGTTCCTCCTCCCGGAAAGACAGGGAAACAACGTTGGCTGCCGAAAGGGCACCGTGTACCAGGACAAACTTTTTCTCGGGGTAAAGGGTGATTACTTCGCCCAGTGCCGGCTCCATATCTTCACCAATGCCCCAAACCAGCTCATTGCCCCTGTCAGCCAACTCCCGCAAGGCGGTAATATATTCATCGGGCTCGGCAGCAATTATTTCAATTTTACCGTCTAAAGCTGCCATCCCCCTTTCCAAAGCTTCCTGCAGGACGCTCCCCGTACCCCCTTCCTCCCCCCTTGGCACAACCAAACCAATTCTGAGGGATAAGGGGAGTTCCCTTTCCTCCCCCGTCTTTTCCCAGGCACCACAGCCCACCAGGGAGACCAGGAGCAGTAAAAACAGTACCGAATAGCGCGCAAAGATTTTTCTACCCTTCACTTTTTCGTCCTTTCCCACCTGAGATCAACCTTCCCTTTCCCCCGTTTCTACCAACCGTTGTAACCGCTCCCGGGAAAGCAGAACTTGCCGGGGCTTGCTACCCTCCGAAGGCCCTACATAGCCCTTTTCTTCCATCAGGTCGATGAGCCGGGCCGCCCTGGTATAGCCAATGCGAAACCGCCGTTGGAGCATCGAGGCCGAGGCTTGTTGCTGTTCCACCACCAGCTCCAGGGCCTGGAAAAACAACTCGTCCTCTTCATCTCTGATGCTTCCCTGGGCTTTGGTCTCCAATTCCGCCGCCAGCACCTCTTCCCTGTATTCAGGCTCGGCCTGCTGGCGCCAGAAACAAACCAGTTTCTCGACCTCCTTGTCACTGATAAAGGCCCCCTGGACACGGTAGGGTTTTATCGAGCCTACCGGCAAAAAGAGCATATCGCCCTTCCCCAGGAGTTTTTCCGCTCCCCCCATATCCAGGATGGTCCGGGAATCGGTCTGGGAGGAGACGGCAAAGGAAATCCGCGAGGGAATATTGGCCTTGATCAGGCCGGTAATTACGTCGACCGAGGGACGTTGGGTGGCAATGACCAGGTGAATCCCCGCGGCCCGGGCCATCTGGGCGAGGCGGCAGATGGCATCCTCCACCTCACCGGGGGCCACAAACATCAAGTCGGCAAGCTCATCGATGATCACCACTATGTAGGGCAGAAACAGCTCCTTCTCTTCGGCACCAACCAGGGAACGGTTATAGCGTCCGATATTGCGCACTCCCCTCTGGGCAAAGAGATTGTAGCGGTTTTCCATCTCCTGGACCAGCCAGCAAAGGGTTGCCGCTGCCCGCTGGGGGTCCACGACCACGGGAGCCAGGAGATGGGGGAGGTCATTATAAACGGAAAGCTCTACCCGTTTGGGATCAATGAGGATAAATTTAACCTCATCGGGTTTGACACGAAACAGGAGACTGGCCAAAAGGGCATTGAGACAAACACTTTTCCCTGCCCCCGTTGCCCCGGCAATCAAAAGATGAGGCATTTTCGCCAGATCGGCAATCACCGGTTCCCCTGCAATATCCTTGCCCAGGGCAAAGGTAAGGGGGGAAGTACTATCCTTAAAGAGCGGAGTGTCGACAACCTCCCGCAGGTAGACCGGGGTAATCTCCTTGTTGGGTACCTCAATCCCCACGGCTGCCTTGCCGGGGATGGGGGCCTCAATCCGGACATCGGTGGCCGCCAAATGCAGGGATATATCGTCGGCCAGGGATACGATCCGGCTCACCTTGGTTCCCGGTGCCAGTTGCAGTTCATACCGGGTGATGGCCGGGCCTCTGCTCACCTCGACTACCCTGGCCTTGACATTGAATTGGGCCAGGGTTTCTTCCAATAACTTTATGTTCTCGGCAACATTTTTCTGCCAGCGGGGATCTCCCTGGCTTTTATTGCGCCGCAGAATATGGATGGGAGGCAGTTGATAATTAAGGACCGACCGGACAGATTCCCCGGGAGGAGGGGTTACCTTCGCCGGCAACTCCTTTCCCTCCTCCTCCGGGACCTTTACCGGCTCTGCTTTAATTTCGTCACTGACATTGACCAGAACAGGAACGAACCTTTCTTCTTCCGGCCGCTCCTCTTTCACCTCTTCTTCCCGTGGGACTATGCCATTGGCACAACAGCGGTGAATTACCTGCCCACCCTCTTTTACTTTATCCGCTATGCCCCGGATCAGGTTGACCAAAGAAATGTTGGTTATCAGGAGGGAAGCAATGAGCGCCAGGGTCAATAAAATAATGTAGCTGCCAATTTGTCCGAATAAAGTTAGGCAGATCAGTGTAAAAAGGGCGCCGATGAGGCCCCCTCCCTCCCCTGCCCAGGCATGGCTCCAGACCTCGGTTTTCGGAAAGCGCAAGTGGAAGAAGGTCAAAAGGACCAGCAAAAGGAGCCCCGTCCCGGTAAGCCGGCTGGAAGGAATTATCTTTTCCCTTTGCAGCAGGTGGATCCCGAGGAGAATTAAACAGAGGGGGATAAAATAGGCCCCCCAGCCCAGACCGACCCGAAAGAAGCGGGCAAAAAACTGTCCAACGGCCCCTGCACCCATATCGGCCAGACTAATAACAAGCAAAACTGCCAGGGCAAAGGAAATCAGCCCGGCAATTTCGTATATTAATCCCTGGCGGCTTTTTTTCTTTTTCCTGGCCACATGCCTCACCTCGGCTGAACTATTCTGCACCAGGGATGTATTTCCCTGCAGTCTATAAAACCGCACTTATATTATAAACAACGGTCGGGAACTTGTCCAAACCCGGACCGGCAAGGAGCCGCTGCCCCTTACCGGATCAAGTAATGCAAGCCCAGGGTTATAAGGCCGACCAGCCAACAGTAATATCCGAAGATATACAGCCTTCCCTGCCGCAAGAGACGATACAAAACCTTGAGGGCGAGGACACCGGTCACCGCTGCCGCCATTAAACCCAGGGCATAATCCAGTAAACTCAACCCTGTCCCAGAAGTGGCGGCGACAATGTCACCCAATTTAAACAGGGTGGCCCCGGCTATAGTCGGTAAGGCCAGTAAAAAGGAATAGCGCATGGCTGTCTCCCTATTGAGCCCCCGGAAGAGGGCACCGGCAATGGTGGTTCCCGAGCGGGAAAGGCCCGGCATGATGGCACAGCCCTGGGCCAGGCCAATAAAAAAGGCATCGGACGGTCCCATCTCGGATATGCCCTTGCCACCGGTCCCCCTGTTCCTTTCAATTAACCACAGTAAGGTGCCGGTAACCAGCAGCATGAACCCGACAGTGGTAACGGATTGAAAAAGTTCTTCAAAAATGGGTTCCAAAAAAAGTCCCATAAAAGCAGTGGGAATTGAGCCAAAGATGATCAACCAGGCCAGGCGCCAGGCTTCCTGTTGTCCCCCCCGGAAAGAAGGCCTTCTCCCTCTGAATAATTCCCCTAAACCGGTCAGAAAAGTCCTTAATAATATAACAATATCAGACCAGAAGACAAAGCCGATGGCCAGAAGACTGCCGAAATGAACGGCAACCTCAAAGGTAACCCCGGGAAAGGAAACCCCCAGGAGCCTCTGGGTTAAAACCAGGTGCCCGGAACTGCTTACCGGCAGAAATTCAGTTATTCCCTGAACTATTCCCAAAAAAATGGCAACAATTGCGTTTGACAAGGATTTACCTCCAGTCTCCCATCACCAGATGGGCAATATTGTTGGAATGGTCCCCGATTCTCTCCAGGTTACTGATAATATCAAGATAGATAATACCGGATGTTGGATAACACACACCTTCATTAAGCCTTTGGATATGATTGTTGCGGTAAGTTCGCTCCATCAAGTCTATTTTATCCTCATGCTTTAGCACTTCCCGGGCCAGGTCCTCATCGGAGTTTTCCACGGCTGTATAGGCCTTCTGAAATATGTCGGCCACCAGTTCAAACATGGTCTTGAGTTCGGTTAAGGCGATATCGGAAAAGGGCAGACGCTCCTCTATTTTGGTCCGGGTGAGCTGGGAAATATTTAGGGTGTGGTCGCCGACCCGTTCAATATCGTTTACCGCATGTAACAGTGCCGTCACCTGCCTTGATTCTGACTCCGTCAAGGACCGTTGGGAGAGCCTGGCCAGGTAATGGGTTATTTCCTTTTCCAGATCGTCGATTATCTCTTCCCTTTGCAAGACCTGCTCTACACTGCGCATGTCGTTTTCCATAAACCCCTTGTATGCATCCTGAAAACTGTCCGCTGCGATTTTGGCCATCCGGATGATCTCCTTGGTGGCATGGGTAATGGCAATGGAAGGCGGGGTCCTTAAAATTGCCTCCTGATCAATAAATTTCAGGCCCCGCTCAATTACCAGATCCTCACCCGGTACAACCCGGCTGATAAAACTGACAAAAGAATTAATAAAGGGTAGTATAAGGAGGGTGTTGCTCACATTAAAGATGGTATGGGCATTGGCAACCTGCCTGGGCAAACTGGTAGCTGTAAGCCGGACAATCTCTTGAAAATAACCTAAAAAGGGCAGAAAGATGAGGGCTCCACCAACATTGAAAAAAAGATGGGCAATGGCTGTACGACGGGCCGTAATTGATGTGCCGATACTGGCCAGCAGGGCGGTGACAGTAGTTCCAATATTGCTTCCCAGCACCAGGGAAATGGCCCCCTGCATATCGACAAGATTTTGCCCGGCCAAAACGATTACCAAACTGGTAGTAGCACTGCTGCTTTGGATTATCGCTGTAAAAAGGGCGCCGGCAATGATGCCGAGAATCGGGTACTTGCCAAAGGATAGCATTATATCAATAAAAGGGGGAAATTCTCGGAGGGGTTTCAACGCCGTGGACATAGTGGCCATACCCAAAAAGAGGATGCCAAACCCCAGCAAGGCCTGTCCGATATACTTGGTCAGGCGATGCTTGCTGAAAAGAAAGAGGAGGACGCCGAGACCAATGGCCGGCAGGGCATAATCGGTGAGCTGAAAGGCAACCAGTTGCGCCGTTATGGTCGTCCCTATGTTTGCCCCCAGAATCACACTCACGGCCTGTTTCAGGGTCATTAAGCCGGCATTGACAAAGCCCACCACCATCACAGTGGTTGCACTGCTGCTCTGGATAACTGCCGTTACCAGGGCCCCCATAATAACGCCCATGATGGGAATGCTGGTCAGGATCTCCAACACCCTTCGCATTTTATCCCCGACTGATTTCTGCAAGCCCTCAGCCATTATACTAATACCAAAAAGAAAAAGTCCCAACCCTCCCATAAGGCCAAACAGGATGTTTGTCAGCATCCCTAATCCCCCTTAACAAAGGCTATGCAATTTACCAGGGAAATTATATCATAAAATAAAACCTTAAACCAGCGGCAAAAAGAGCAGGAGGGCCAGGTGTCCTAACCCTCCCCGGGCACAAAATTGATGACCCTGCCGGGCTGCAAGTTGGGATTAAGGTAGTCCTTGGGATCGGTACTTAATAAGCGCACTATCTTTCCTTGCTCCAGGCTGATGGGCTCAATCACCACCGTTGTTCCTGCCAATTCAACCTCCAGATAGGATGGGCGCATATCTTCCAAACCCTGGTACACAGTTTCCAGCGGCATGGTCGTATATAGAATCACTGTAAGGCTTTCCTCCTCAGCTTCCTGCCGTGCTTCTTCAAATGGACAATGGCCCTATTGAGCCAGGCCAGGGCCTCACCCACACCCCCAACCTCGTCAATCAATCTATATCTCACCGCATCCCTGCCTACCAGCACCGTCCCGATATCCCGGGCCAGTTCACCGGTTGTAAACATCAATTCCCGGAACTTTTCCTCCGAAATGCGGGCATGACCGGCGACAAAACGGATAACCCGGTCCTGCATTTTGTCCAGGTATTCATAGGTCTGGGGTACAGATAGCACCTGCCCCGTCAGGCGAAGGGGATGGATGGTCATGGTGGCCGTTTCGCTAATGAAGGTATAATCGGCTGCAACAGCTATGGGAACACCAATGCTGTGGCCGCCGCCCAGGACAAGGGATACGGTAGGTTTGGACAGGCTGGCAATGGTTTCCGCTATGGCCAGGCCGGCTTCCACATCTCCCCCGACGGTATTTAATATAATAAGGAGCCCCTCAATAGCGGGGTTTTGCTCGACAGCCACCAGCTGGGGGATCAGGTGCTCATATTTGCTCGTCTTGTTCTGGGGTGGTAGAACCATGTGCCCTTCAACCTGCCCCACTATGTTTAAGACATGGATGTTGGATTTCGGCTCCGGCAACTCCATCTGCCCCATTTGCTGCAGGCTGGCCAAACTGGAATTGGGCTCTCCCTGGGGCGCCGGCGACGACTGTTGCGGCTCCTCCGGCGTCCTTGTGGGCTGGGGCTGTCCCGATATCTGGGGTTCCCCCGGGGCCGGCAGCGTGGGTGACCTATGGCGCGGGTTTTGCTTGAGATCTGTATACAGGGTCACGACGATTACCACTCCTCTCTTTTTCTTTCCCCTGTATTATAGGTTGAAGGCCAGATATTTATACGAGAGGGCATTTTAGCAAGGAATAAGGAGCCGTTGTCCCTGTGTAAAGAAAAAAGCAGGAACAATCCTGCCTTAATGAAATCAGTTATCCCTTTGCGGATGGTACCAAAGGAACCCCGACGGTATCAGATTTCCATAATAATAGGGAGGATCATAGGGCGGCGGCGGGTTTTCTCATAGAGGAATTTACCCAGGGATTCCCTGACCCTGTTCTTTATCACCGACCATTCGGTAATCCGGTTCTCCTCACACTTTTCCAATACCTGCCGCACCTGTTCCCTGGCTTCTTCCATGAGGCTTTCCGACTCCCTGACATAAACAAATCCCCGGGAGATAAGATCCGGGCCGGCAACCACTTCTCCCCTGTCCCTGGCCATGGTTATGACGGCAATTAAGATTCCATCCTGGGATAGCTGCTGCCGGTCCCGCAGGACCACCTTGCCCACATCACCTACTCCCAAACCGTCAACCAAAACTTTGCCGGCCGTAACTTTTCCAGTTATCCTGGCCTTATTGGTCTCCAACTCGAGGACAGTGCCATTTTCCAAAATAAAGTTACGGCTGGCTGGAATGCCCACCTCCCTGGCCAGGGCGGAATGATGGACCAGATGCCGGTATTCCCCGTGCATGGGCACAAAGAAGCGGGGGCGAACCAGGTTAAGCATCATTTTTAATTCTTCCTGGGCGGCATGTCCAGAAGCACCGATACCTGCCGTCCCCTGGTATACTACCCTGGCTCCTTCCAAAAAAAGGTGATCGATGATCCGCGTTGCCTCTCTGCCACTCAAGTTCCCAGAACCGGAAGCGATAACCACCGTGTCGCCGGGCAGGATAGCGAAATTCCGCTCCCCACCCAGGGCTGATGGTGCCAGAATGGCAAAGGGGTCTCCCCTGCTGCCACTGGCCAGGATCACCTGTTTCTCCGCCGGCAGTTCCCCTATTCTATCCCATTCCACCAGAAGTCCGGGGGGAAGCTGAAAATAACCCAGGCGGCTGGCTGTATTGACGGCATTGATCAATTCCTTGCCCACCAGGACAACCTTCCGCCCCCTCTCCTGGGCCTGCTCCAGGACCTGTTGTACCTGGTAGAGATTAAAGGCGGAAATAGCCACCAGCAGTCTCCCCCTCGCCTGGGAAAAGAGCCGCTGGAATACATTCCCGACCTCTCGTTCCGAAGCTGTGTAACCAGGCCTCTCTGCGTTGGTGCTTTCAGAAAGAAGGAGGAGGACCCCCTTTTCACCCAGCTGGGCCAGGCGGTGGTAATCGGTCATCTGGCCGTCCACCGGCGTCTGATCAAATTTAAAGTCCCCGCTGTAGACAATTGTGCCCACATCGGTATGGATCCCCAGGGCCACAGCGTCGGGGATACTGTGGCTGACCCGAATGAAATCAACGGTATAGGGTCCGATCCTGATGCTTTCGCCGGCCTTCACTTCCTTCAATTCCATTTCCTTTTTACTGTATCCCGCTTCGAAAAGCTTGCTTTGCACCAACCCTATGGTCAGGGGCGTGCCGTAAACAGGCACTGCCAAATCCCTCATTATGTAGGGCAGGGCACCAATGTGGTCCGCGTGACCATGGGTGAGAACAATGGCCCGGACTTTCTCCTTCTTTTCCAGGAGATAGGAGATATCGGGAATAACGCAATCGATTCCCAGCATCTCTTCCTCCGGCAGCATCAGACCGGCATCAATGACCAAGATTTCCCCTTCAAACTCGAGGGCCAGCATGTTCTTCCCCAGTTCACCAAAACCGCCCAGGGGAATAACAGAGATCCTTTTTCTTTTTTTACCACAAGCCACTTCTCCACCTCCTCAACGGCAAAGAATTCCGGATAACTCCCAGCTCTCTCCAGGCAAATTCTGCCCCGGCCATTCGTAAATACTCTCGTGGTAGGCCCATCCCTGGAGGCTCTTTTTGGCTCAGGTATGCTGAGGCAGATTTCTTTCACTATGCAACCGCTGCTTCGGTTCCTGGGAGTTAAAGAAGAGTAAAAAGTAAAAAACCCCTGTCCGCTCCGGGGGGAATCGCCTCGCGGTATAAAATCCCTCTCCAGCATCCAGTTAGTTACTCTGTATCATTATACAGTAAGTACGCCTTAACTGACAAGAAGGGGTAGTCCCGACCCATTTTAGTATGCCCACGCCCTGGCAAAATAATATTGAGAAGGGCACGGATCTTTCCGTGCCCTGGCTTTAATACCGGGAGGGTGGTAAGGACCCTCCAAGCTAGAGCAGCTTCTTTTCAATCAAGGTCTCGGCAATCTGAACGGCATTGAGAGCAGCGCCCTTGCGGAGGTTATCGGCAACGATCCACATGTTCAAACCATTACTGACGGTAAAATCCTCCCTGATGCGACCGACAAAAACTTCATCTTTTCCTGCCGCCATTAGCGGGAGGGGATACTGCAGTTTTTCCGGATCGTCCACCACCTGTACCCCGGGGGCCCGAGACAGGATCTCCCTTGCCTGGGCCGGAGTAATTTTCCCCTCTGTTTCAATGTTTACCGCTTCACTGTGCCCGCGGTACACCGGGACCCGCACGGTAGTGGCAGTAACGGCAATGGATTCATCGCCCATAATTTTCTTGGTCTCCCTCACCATCTTCCACTCTTCCAGGGTATATCCCGTTTCATCGAAAACATCGATGTGGGGTAGGATGTTAAAGGCTATCTGGTGCGGATACACCTCTACCTTGGGTTGATTACCGGCCAGGATATCCTTACACTGCTGGGTCAGCTCCGCCATTGCTTCCAGTCCTGTCCCGGAAACCGCCTGGTAGGTAGAAACCACGACTCTTTTTATGGGCTTGAAATCGTGGAGGGGCTTTAGGACCACGACCATCTGGATCGTCGAGCAGTTGGGGTTGGCAATCAAACCGCGGTGGCCTTCCAGATCCTGAGGGTTCACCTCCGGTACAACCAGAGGCACGTCTGGTTCCATCCGGAAAGCATTGCTGTTATCAATGACAACACAACCATGTTTGACGGCTTCCGGTGCCAGCTCCCGGCTCACGCCGGTGCCGGCACTGAAAAAGGCAATGTCGACCCCGGCAAAGGAAGAGGGCAGACTTTCCTGGACCGAATACTCTTTCCCCTGAAAGACTATTTTCCTGCCGGCAGAACGCCTGGAAGCCAGGGGGACCAGATTGGCTACCGGAAAATTGCGTTCTGCCAGGACAGCGGCAATTTCCTGTCCCACGGCTCCGGTAGCGCCCACAATAGCCACTGTATAACCCTTCATAAATCCTTCCCTCCTGTTCAATCACAGCTTGTCCCGTCTACGAGTCAGCCATTATTACCTCTATTTTCCCTGAACATAATTCTCCTGTCAATTAAAAACTATCCAGCCGCAAAGCCTTCAGCCCTGCCCTTCCCAACTCTTCAGGAAGGGCTTACCAGGAACGGAACCAGAGGCGGTCCAACCAGGGCTGGAGCAAAGCCAAAACCACAGAAAGGGCCGCCAGGGGTTCCAGCAACAGAGAACCGAGTCTTATTCTCTCCGGTATTTCCAGGCCGAGAAAACTTACGGCCATAAGGAGGGCCAAATAGATGCCCCCGGCTACAGCCAGCAGTTCACCCAGGGCTTCCGCAAGGGGAGATGGTCGAGGTTCCACGGGGAGTTCCCTTTTCCCTGCTCCCTTCTCCCTTTTCCTCCGTACCCGTTCCATCAGAGAGAAAATAAAGAGAAGCATAAACCAGACGAAAAAAAGCATCGTCTTCTGCCTCCCCAAAGGCTTCCTTACCATGAACCTATGCTTTTGCTCCCCGGAAAATACATCCCCTCTCCTGCAGTTACCCAGGTGTAAACAACAAACCTGTCCTGGCTCCTTATCTTCTTCCCGTATGGCCAAAGCCCCCTTCGCCCCTAGAAGTTTCCTCCAACCGAGCTTCGACAACCAAAGAACCCCTGACAACGGGGCTTATGACCAGCTGGGCTATTCGATCGCCCCGCCTGATGACAAAGGATTCCTGGCCCAGATTGATCAGGAGGACCTTAATCTCACCCCGGTAATCTGCATCGATGGTGCCGGGGGTGTTCAACAAAGTAACCCCGTATTTGGCCGCCAAACCGCTCCGCGGCCGTACCTGGCCCTCGTAACCGGCTGGGATCGCTACCTGAATACCGGTAGGTATCAGTTTCCGTTCGCCGGGCCTCAAAACAACCTCTTCCTCAAGGGCAGCATATAGATCCATTCCTGCCGCCCCTTCAGTCATATAGGCAGGCAGGGGAAGGCCTTCTGCCGCCGGCAAAGGCCTCACCTTTATCGTAATTGAATCCATCGGGCAACACCTTCCACCTCTTGGATTATAAAGATACTATAGCCCAGTTCAGGGAGGTTGTAAAGCACAGATCTTGGTTAGTGTCTGTCAAGATAACTCGGGTACTTTTCCTACCGAAGTGATTCTGTTGACTAATTTTGGGCGAGAAAGACGGGTAACTAAATCGCCTCCAGCTTTAACCGCTTTTTCGTGTTTGTTACTGTAA
>DUTA01000061.1 GCA_012842325.1 Bacillota bacterium
GGGGGTCGGATTTGAACCGACAACCTCCGGGTTATGAGCCCGACGAGCTACCAACTGCTCCACCCCGCGCTGTCAATTATGGTGGAGAGGGCTGGATTCGAACCAGCGAAGGCTACGCCAGCAGATTTACAGTCTGCCCCCTTTGGCCAGCTCGGGAACCTCTCCACATTTTTTCTCCTTTGTCCACCGGCAGCTAATTGGAGCCGACGACCGGACTCGAACCGGTAACCTGCTGATTACAAGTCAGCTGCTCTGCCAATTGAGCTACGTCGGCTAACCAGCGACGTATTACATTATACCCACTTCTTCTGCAGAAGTCAAGTTCCACCTCTTTGAACCTGTTTACATTTCGTCCCTGTTTTCCAGGTACTTTTCCAGTTTCCGCTTCACCCGCTGCAGGGCATTATCGATAGATTTGACATGGCGCTTCAGGTCCCTGGCTATTTCCTGATAGGACTTTCCTTCCAGATAGGCCATCAGCACCTTCCATTCCAGGGAACTTAAAATCTCGCCCATTTTTTCTTCAATGTCGACGAATTCTTCCCGGTTGATTATCAGTTCCTCTGGATCGGTGATCCTCGTTCCCGAGATAACATCGAGGAGGGTGCGATCGGAATCTTCATCGTAGATGGGCTTATTGAGAGAAATGTAGGAATTTAAGGGTATATGCTTCTGCCGGGTAGCAGTCTTAATGGCAGTTATGATCTGCCTGGTAATACACAGTTCGGCAAAGGCCCGGAAGGAGGCAAGTTTATCACTCCGGAAATCCCGTATGGCCTTATAGAGCCCAATCATACCTTCCTGGATAATGTCTTCCCGGTCCGCTCCCACCAAAAAGTAGGAGCGCGCCTTGGCCCGGACGAAGTTCTTGTATTTATTGATCAGGAACTCCAAAGCATTATAACAGCCATCTCTAGCCCGTTCAACTATTTCCTCATCCAGCATGTCTTCATACTCAGGGGTATGCTTATGCTGGGCAGATAGCGTCACTAACATCGCCTCCGTCTCAGTTATTACGAAACCCTATTGAGCTGGCCTTTTCAGAACCCTTGCGGGTAAACATGCAGACTGGTAGAAAAAACAATAATGCCTCGAAGAGGAACGAACCATTATACCAGGAGGCGCTGTATTTTCATCCCTATTATACCTTAGGCGGCAAAAGCAAGTCAAGCTTGTCCCCGGTCCCAGGGGCGGCAGTCTCAGTTCCCCGGCACCGGCCCCCGGCGGAGTACCCGCGGCCGCGGCAGATAAAAGCTCTCACTGACTGTCTCCCGCCCGATTTCCCTTTCCTCCAGGGTTACCACCCGCTCAACCCGAACCCGGTAACCCGGTGCCCCGGGCTCCTCCTCCAGCACCTCACCGGGCGGCAGGGTGGGATCGAAGATATATTCAACGGGCGGCAGGATCTCTTCGCGCTCAACTGTTTCCAGGTGAATTTTCTCCGGTGTCCAGCTTTTCCCCAGCACTGCCACCTCCAGGCGGTCCTCCCGAGTCCCGGCCACCACCAGCAGGGGGCTGATTCCCCTGTGGGTCAGCTTAAGGTCCAGGTAATCATAGGCCACCGTGGCATCCAGCCCCAGGGGAATGTAGGCAACAGGCCGGGAATGGCAGTGGCGTTCAACAACATCCATGCCGGCCAGGAGGGCGGCATGAAAGAGGGTGGAAGAAACCTGGCAGATGCCGCCGCCAATCCCGGGGACCAGTTCCAGATTGACCAGCTCCGGCGCCTCCAGGAAGCCATATTCGGGCTCCCGCGGTCCCACAATGTCGTTGAAGGAGAGCATCTCCCCCGGCTCCACCAAGGTCCCGTCGAGGGCGGCGGCAGCCAGCCGAATATTGGCAGCCCGGTTTTCTTCCTCCCGCGAAAAGATCGTTGTCGCCTGCCCCAGGATGGTGACCTCACCCAGGGCCAGGATATCCTCCCTGGTGGTTGCCGGCTCAATCTCCCGCACCACCAGGGGAACATGTCCCGGCTGAAAACTTTTTATCGCCCTTTCCAGACGCTCCCAGGATGCCCTTTGCTCCAATTCCAGACCCTTCCTGCCCGGAATGACAGCCATGGTGTCCAGGTCCAGGGAGGCATTCCGGGGCCTGCTGTTGAGCTCCCGGGCCAGGGCGGCAAAATATTCCTCCTCCTTGATTTGGTCCACAACCAGGGAAAGCTCGATCTCCCTGCCCCGCCGCCAGGCCTGCCAGCGCTCCCGGGCTTGCTCCAGCAGGCTGCCCTTTCTTCCCACCCCGTAGGCCTGCTGCAGCACTGTCTCTCTATCGATCCGGATCCCTATTTCCTCGGGGGTGAGTTCCCAGACCCGGTCGGCATGGTAGAGGGAGACTGGTTTGGTTTCCAGCTCCCGGGCCAGATCCTCAATGATACTTGCGGCATCCCCCCGGGGCAGCCCGCCTAGATAGTGGTTGTGGAGCCGCACCCCGTAGACAATCCGGTCGGCAAGGTGGTACTCCAGTCCCAGCCAGAGCCCTGCCGGGAGCAGGAAAAGGGCCAACAATACTCCCGCCAGCAGCAGCCGGTTCCTGGCCATGGGTTATTCTGCTCCTTTGGCCGCCCGTTGCCTCAGTATTTCATACATCAGCAGGGAGCCGGCCACCGAGGCATTGAGGGAGGAAATGCGGCCCCGCATGGGAAGTTGAACCAAAAAATCACACTTTTCCTTTACCAGGCGGCCTATCCCCTTCCCCTCACCCCCGATAACCACGGCGATGGGTCCGGTCAGGTCGGCAGCAGTGTAGACCTGTTCCCCCTGGGGGTCTGCCCCCACTACCCAGATCCCCTGTCCTTTCAGTTCCTCGATACAGCGGGCCAGGTTGGGCACCTGGGCCACGGCCATGTATTCCAGGGCCCCGGCCGAGGCCCGGCCGACGGCCGCCGTCAGGCCGGCCGCCCGCCGCTTCGGCACCACCACGCCGTGGACCCCGGCGCATTCGGCGGTCCGGATCAGGGCTCCCAGGTTGTGGGGGTCCTCAATCCCATCCAAAAGGAGCAGAAAGGGGTCTTCCCCCCGTTCCCGGGCGATCTGTAAAATCTCCTCCACGGTGGCATATTCCCTGGCCAGGGCCCGGGCAATGACGCCCTGATGCTTGCCGGTCCCGGACAGGCGGTCCAGGCGTGTTCGGTCTACCTCCTGCACCGGTATCCCCCGCTCCCGGGCCAGCCGCCGCAGCTCCTGCAAGGGGCCGGGCCTGCTTCCCGCCGCCACCAGGATTTTCCCGATGGGACGCCCGGAACGGAGGGCTTCCAAAACGGCATTGCGCCCCTCGATAATCTCTTCCGCCACCTCTCGCCCCCCTTTACCAGCCCCAAACTACCGGCACCGCTATTATTCTACTCCCTGTTTCCATCATTTATGATCCTGGACCAGATCCTGCAGCAAAGGGGCCCGGCCGCAGGACATCTCCCCCTCATAGCAGACCCCCTCCGTCTCACAGCTGGGCCCGGCCAGGGCAAAGAGGCGGGGTGCCACTTTTCGCACCTCGGCCAGCATTTTCTCCGCCAGTTCCCGGATCTCCCACTGGGCCCGCTGGCAGCAGCGCAGGCGGAAGAAATTGTGCAGACTCCTGGCATTAAAGGTGGCCACCAGCTTGGTCTCACAGGCATTGGGGAGCACATAGCGGGCATCTTCCTTGGGGACAATTTTCGCCAGCTTGGCGTAGGCTTCCCTAATCTGCTTCATGGTTTCTTCATAAACTGCCAGGGCCTCGGGGTTTTCCCTGACGGCAGGGGGAACAATATAGGCAAAATTGTCCTCAGCCACATAGCGCTGGGACTTCTGGGAATAGGAGGCAATCCGATGCCTGACCAGCTGGTGGGACAGGGCCCGGCTGACGCCCTCAATGGCAAAGGTAAAGGTGACATGTTCCGTGGGAGAGAAATGGCCCATTTGGGTCAGCTTGGCCAGAAATCTATCCACCTTCTCCGGGGTAAAATTCTCCATTATTTCCGCCGCTCCCTGAGGGGAATAGCAGAGGCGGGCGGCGGCCGCCACCGTTTTTTCCGGCTCCGGCGTATGGTTGATCAGGGTTACCTTCAACACGGTTTTCTCCCTCCCATCTTGTCTCAGCAAGGCCCGGGGTCGCAAGGGTTTCCTTCGTCAGCCAGGATAGTGAGGATCTCCTCCAGCCGGTCCCACTTGCCCTTGAGAAAAAGGTAGCCCAGCAGCACCTCAAAGGCAGTGCTGTGACGATATTCAATTACCCGGGCCCCCCTGGGGACCTGGCCGGTTTTGGCATTCCGACCCCGCCGGACCAGTTCCCTTTCTTCTTCCGTCAGCCGCGCCAAGAGTTCCGACAATTTTTGCGCCTGGGCGGAAGCCCGGACCCGCCTGACCGCTTCCCGGTGCAAATCCTCTCCCCGGCACAGCCCGCGGCTGACCAGGTCGGTACGGACAAAGAGCTCATAGACAGCATCCCCTATGTAGGCCAGGGTCTCCACCGGCAATTGTTCCACAGCCAGAAGGCGGGAGGGAGCCTCCGCCGCCCCCTCCCCCTTCCTCCTTCCCCCGGCCAGGAGCCGGTAGAAAAAGAGGCGCCATTTCTCCATCCTCAACCCCCTACCTCCGCCGGTAGCGTACCCCCTGAGGGGTATCCTCCAGGATAATGCCCAGCCGGCCCAGCCGCTCCCTGATGCTGTCGGCCAGGGCAAAGTCCTTCCTCTTCCTCGCTTCCTGGCGAATGTCGATAATCAGCTGCAGCAGCTCCTCCTCCAGGCTGTCGGCAGCAGCCTTTTCCGCCGCCGGCAACAAGCCCAGGACAGCAGCGATGGTCCGGAAGGCCTCCCGGGCCCGGGCCAGGGCCGCTTTGTCCTCCCCTGTGGTCAGGGGTTCCCGCAGGAAACTGTTGATCTCCCGGGTGAGGTCAAAAAGGACGCCAACGGCCAGGGCCGTGTTAAAATCATCATCCATGGCCTCGACAAATTTGGTCTCGGCCTCCCCGGCCCGGTCCAGGAGGTTCCGGGCCCGTTCCGACAATTTCCCTTTTTCCAGGGGCAGATCTCCCTGCCGGCCCAGAACCTGCTCCATCCCCTCCCAGGCATTCTGGAGCCGCTCCCAGCCCCGCTGGGCGGCGGCCAGTTTTTCCAGGTCGAAATCGATGGGGCTCCGGTAATGGGTGGACAAAAGGGCAAGGCGCAGGGCCATCCCCGAATACTGCCGGCAGGCCTCCCTGATAGTAATTACATTGCCGACAGATTTTGCCATCTTTTCCCCGCTGAAATTGACGAAACCGTTGTGGAGCCAGTAGCGGACAAAAGGTTTGCCCGTGTAGGCTTCCGTCTGGGCAATCTCGTTCTCGTGGTGGGGAAAGATCAGGTCCACCCCCCCGCCGTGGAAGTCAAAGGTGTCCCCCAAATATTTGTGGGACATGACGGAGCACTCGATGTGCCAGCCCGGCCGCCCCTTGCCCCAGGGGCTGTCCCAGGCTATCTCCCCCGGCTTGGCCCGCTTCCAGAGGGCAAAGTCCATGGGGTGAGCCTTCTTCTCATCGACTTCCACCCTGGCCCCGGCCCGCATTTCCTCCAGGCTGCGCCCCGAAAGTTTGCCGTACTCGGCAAACCGGGTCACATCGTAATAGACGTCGCCGTCGACCTCATAGGCGTAGCCCTTCTCAATCAGGCCCTGGACCATCTCGATAATGTCGTCGATATGCTCGGTAACCCGGGGATAGATATGGGCCCGCAGGATCCCCAGGGCGTCCATATCGGCAAAATATTCGGCAATATACTTATCCGCTATTTCCCCCGGGGTCTTCCCCTCCTGGGCCGCCCGGGCAATGATCTTGTCGTCCACGTCGGTGAAATTCTGGACATGGAAGACATCATAGCCCCGGTATTCCAGGTAGCGGCGGATGACATCCCACACCACATAGGGCCTGGCATTGCCCACATGGCAGTAATTGTAGGGGGTCACCCCGCAGACATAAATGCTCACCTTATTCCCTTCCCGGGGCTTAAACTCCTCCTTGGTCCTGGTCAGGGTATTGTAGACACGAAGCGCCATCGTTTTCCCTCCTTTTCCTTATAAAAAACGGGTCACCATCACAGAGACGGCGAGCCCGCGGTTCCACTCTATTTGGATATTAGAATATCCCCCTCAACGGGTATCTCCCCCGGCCGAAGGGGGGCGATGCCCGGCTACGCTAACGGGTAAACCCGGCGGCACCTACTTGCACCATGCTTTTGGCACCGCGGCTTCGAGGCGCACTTCGGAGCCCCTCGCACCTGGGGATCACTTGCAGCCATGGTGATCCCTCTCTGCCAGGGTCAGGACCCTACTCCTCCTCGGCATTGCCTTTGCCCTCTTTATTCTTCTATCCTATGTCCCTGCCGCCGGACGGTGCCGGCTCACCCTATAGGTCCACACCGGCCAGGGCCAGGGTCCGGTTAATCCGGGAAACAACCCGCTCTTTCCCCAGAATGGCAATCAATTCATAAAGCTCCGGCCCCTGCCCTTTTCCGGTGAGGGCAATCCGCAGGGGCATGTAAACCTTCTTGCCCCCGAGCTTCAATTCTTTACTGATGTCCCGGAGCATTTTTTTCGCCGCTTCCGGGGTCAAAGCCGGCGCCCGCTCCAGGGCGTCATACAGGGCAGCCACCACCCGGGGCACCTGCTCCTGCCGCAGGATTTCCTTCAGTTCTTCCCGTTCAAATTCAATCTCGTCATTGAAGAAAACATCCACATAATCGACGATCTCGGCCAGGCAGGTGGGGTATTCCCGCACCGAGGCCACCACCATTTTGACCCACTCCCGCTCCTCCAGGGTCAGTTCTTCACCCAAATAACCGGCTTTCTGGAGGTAAGGAAGGGCCAGCTCTGTAATCCTCTCCAGGGGGCTGTTCTTAATATAATGGCCGTTTAACCACCTGAGTTTGTTCATGTCGAAGACCGCCGGGGCCCGGGAAACCCGGCTGAGATCAAACTGCCGGATCAGTTCAGCGGGCAAAAAGACCTCTTCCTCCCCTTCCGGGGACCAGCCCAGCAGGGCCAGGAAGTTGACCACGGCCTCGGGCAGGTACCCTTTCTCCCGGTACTGTTCCACGGCCGTATCTCCTTTGCGCTTGCTCATTTTGGTCCGATCCTCGGCCAGGATGAGGGAAATGTGGGCAAATTTCGGCGGCTCCCAGCCGAAGGCCTGGTATAACAGCACCTGGCGCGGGGTGTTGGAAAGGTGCTCTTCCCCCCGGATTACATGGGTTATCTCCATGAGGTAGTCGTCGATGACGCAGGCATAGTTGTAAGTGGGAAGCCCGTCCGACTTGACGAGGACAAAGTCGCCTATCCCGTCACTGTCAAACTCCACCCGGCCCCTCACTATATCATCCACCACTACCCTTTCCCCGGCGGGGACCCGGAATCTGACCACGGCCGGGCGCCCTTCCTGGAGATACTTTTCCTGCTCCGCCCGGGAAAGGTGGCGGCACTTGCCGGAATAATGGGGTGTTTCCCCCCTGGCCAGCTGCCGCTGCCGTTCCTCCTCCACTTCCTCTTCAGAACAGAAGCAGTAGTAGGCCTTTCCTTCTGCCAGCAGGCGCTCGGTATACTCCCGGTACAGATCCAGACGTTCCGTCTGGCGATATGGGGCATAGGGCCCACCGACCTCCGGCCCCTCATCCCAGTCAATTCCCAGCCACTTCAGATCCCGGATAATATTCCTCTCCGACTCTTCGGTGGAGCGTTCCAGGTCCGTATCTTCAATCCGCAGGACCATGACCCCCTTATTCTTCCGGGCAAAAAGCCAGTTAAAAAGGGCAGTGCGGGCACCGCCGATATGTAGGGGCCCCGTGGGACTTGGAGCAAAGCGTACCCGTATCTTCTCCATGCCGGCAAACCTCCTTACCATCCACTTCCAGCCGTCTTAATTAATTTATTATATCACGGCACCGGTGGCAGGGCAAATCCCTGCTCAGGGGCTGTGACCAGAACCGGCTTTCAGCAGTACCACCGCCTGGGCGGCGATACCCTCCCCCCTCCCGATAAAACCCAGCCCTTCCGTAGTCGTCGCCTTGATATTGAGCCGGTCCGGTTCCAGGCCCAGGATCGGGGCCAGCCGCTCCTGCATGGCCGCCGTGTAGGGGGCCAATTTGGGAAACTGGGCCATGATCACCGTGTCCACATTGACCGGGACAAAACCCAGGGCCTTCACCTCGGCCATCACTTTTTCCAGGAGGGTGAGACTCCGGATCCCCGCCAGGGCCGGATCGGTATCGGGAAAAAGCCTGCCGATGTCCCCCCTCCCCACAGCCCCCAGGAGGGCATCCATAATGGCATGGGTGAGGACGTCGGCGTCGGAATGGCCCAGGAGCCCCACCGGGGAAGGGATAGAAACCCCCCCCAGGATCAGGGGACGGCCCTGCTGGAAAGGATGGACATCGTAACCTATACCGATCCTCATTTCCGCACCCCCCTGGCGAAAAGAGCCTCGGCAATAATGAAATCTTCAGGGGTGGTAATCTTTATGTTTTCGTATGTTCCCAAAACCAGCTTCACCCGGTGGCCCAGGGCTTCGACCAGCATGGCATCGTCGGTGGCCTGGAGTTGCCGCTGCCTGGCTTCCCTGTAGGCCGCGAGCAGGAGGGGATAAGAAAAACCCTGGGGTGTCTGCACCGCCCACAGAGAGCGCCGCTCGGGGGTCCTTTTCACAAAGCCCGCCACATCGGCTATCTTAATGGTGTCTTTGACGGGAACAGCCACCACCGCCGCCCCATAGGTACGGACAGCTTGTACAACTTCTCCCATCAGTGCAGAAGGAAAAAAGGGGCGGACTCCGTCATGGACCAGGACAATATCTGGAGCAGGATCCAGGGCCAAAAGCCCCTGATAAACGGAATCCCCCCGCTGCCTGCCCCCGGGGACCAGCTTGGACACCTTCTGGAAGCCATATTTGGTCACTATTTCCCGCTGGCAATAGGCAATGTCTTCCGGACAAACGACAACTACTATGTCGTCCACCAGGGGGCTCTCCTCGAAGATAGAAATAGTATGGGCCAAAACAGGCCGGTCGCCCAGCATAAAGTACTGTTTTTTCTGCTGGGCGGACCCTGCCATTCTGGTGCCGCGGCCGGCGGCTGCTATCAGAGCGACTACCCCATTCCTCACAAGGCCTTCTCCTCCGTTTTCGGCTTGGCAAAGATCATCCTCCCCGCTGCCGTCTGCAGGAC
>DUTA01000062.1 GCA_012842325.1 Bacillota bacterium
CGGCCTGCTTGGTGTAGGCCACCTGCCCCGCCCCGTAGATTTCCCTGGCAATGGTTTCGATCTTTTCCTTGAGGGGGAGGTCCAGGTCGTAGAGGAAGCGGAAGTTGTTTTCCCCCTCCTCCAGAAGTCTTAGGACTTCCCGGGCCAGCTCCTCGCCCCCGGCGCCGCCCCGGGCCCAGACATCGGACAGGACCGCCTTTACGCCCAGGCGGCCGCAGGCTTCCCGGACCAGCTCCATCTCCCGCTCGGTATCGGTGGGGAAGCGGTTGATGGCCACGACGGCCGGCAGGCCGAATTTCTGGGTGATGTTCTCCACGTGCTTGAGAAGGTTGGGCAGGCCCGCCTCCAAGGCCGGGAGGTTTTCTTTGGCCAGCTCTTCCCGGGGGACATGGCCGTTGTACTTCAGGGCCCGGATGGTGGCGACGATGACCACGGCATCGGGTTTGAGGCCGGCGGTGCGGCACTTGATGTTGCAGAACTTCTCCGCCCCCAGATCGGCACCGAAACCGGCCTCGGTGACCACGTAGTCGGCCAGTTTAAGGGCCAGGCGGGTGGCGATGACGCTGTTGCAGCCGTGGGCGATGTTGGCAAAGGGGCCGCCGTGGACAAAGGCCGGGGTCCCCTCCAGGGTCTGGACCAGGTTGGGCTTGAGGGCTTCCTTCAAGAGGACGGTCATGGCCCCGGCCGCCTTGAGGTCACCGGCGGTAACCGGTTTGCCCTCATATGTGTAACCGACGACGATCCGGGCCAGGCGCTCCTTCAGGTCGGCGAAGTTCTTCGCCAGGCAGAGGACGGCCATAACCTCGGAGGCCACGGTAATATCGAACCCGTCTTCCCGGGGCACGCCATTGGCCCTGCCTCCCAGGCCGCTCACGATCTGGCGCAGCTGCCGGTCGTTCATGTCCAGGGCCCGGCGCCAGGTCACCCGCCGGGGGTCTATGCCCAGCCTGTTGCCCTGGTGGATGTGGTTGTCGACCATGGCGGCCAGGAGGTTGTTGGCCGCCCCCACGGCGTGGATGTCCCCGGTGAAATGCAGGTTGATGTCTTCCATGGGCACCACCTGGGCGTAACCGCCGCCGGCGGCGCCGCCCTTGATCCCAAAGACGGGGCCCAGGGAGGGTTCCCGCAGGGCGACCATTACTTTTTTCCCCAGCCGGTTGAGGGCATCGGCCAGGCCGACGGCGGTGGTGGTCTTCCCTTCCCCGGCCGGGGTGGGGGTTATGGCCGTGGTGAGGATCAGCTTCCCGTCGGGCCGGCCGGCCAACCGGGCCTGGAGGGCTAAATCCACCTTGGCCTTGTACCTGCCGTACAGCTCGATGTCTTCTTCCGTCAGCCCAAGCTTGGCGGCGATGGCTTCGATCCTTTCCAGCTTCGCCGCCTGGGCTATGGCAATATCACTCAAATTACCCACTGGACAACCTCCTTTTCCTTGTCAGATTAACGCTCCCGCCAGAGGGGAGGGAAAGCCCCCTGTCAGCCCCAGGGCGCAAAGAGCATGGCCTCCATAAAGGCCCGGGAGAAGGACGCTGTTCCCGCCAGCTCCAGGTGCCGGATCTCCCCGGCCAGGGCCAGGACCTTTTCCCGGATCTCCCGGGAGAGGAGGACCATCTGGGCCCCGGTGCCGGCGGCATTGCCGGCAAACTGGACCCGTTCCGGCGGCAGCCGGGGGATCAGGCCTATTCTCTGGGCGTTCTGGATGTTCAGGTAGTTGCCGAAGCCCCCGGCCAGGATGATTTCATCCAGATCCCCCCATTTCAGCCCCACGTGCTCCAGGAGGGTTATCATCCCGGCGGCCACCGCCCCCTTGGCCAGCTGAATTTTGCGGATATCAGCCTGGGTGAGCCGGAAGGGGAAGCCGGGGTCCAGGGAGAAGTCATAGCCCCGGCTGCCGGGGGCAACATACCTGCTCCCCGGGGGTCCCACCTCTTCCGGCGCCCTGATTCGGCCGCCGGCCTCCAGGATCCCCAGGGCCAGCATGCCGGCCAGGGCATCCACCAGGCCGGAACCGCAGAAACCCCGGGGGGAAAGGGAACCGATGACGTGCCATTTCAGGCCTTCCCCTTCCGGGTATATCTGGTCTATGGCCCCGGGCACGGCCCGCATCCCGGCCGAAATTCCGGCTCCTTCAAAGGCGGGGCCGGCGGCAGTGGAGCAGGCAAAGATCCCGTCCCCGGTGGAAAGCAGCAGTTCGCCGTTGGTCCCCAGATCCACCAGGAGGGTGTTGCCCCTCTTCTCCGGAAGTCCCACGGCCACTGCCGCCGCCAGGGCGTCGGAGCCGACAAAACTGGCTACATTGGGCAGGAATTCCACTATTCCCCCGGGGTAAATGTTGAGGCCGAGCTTTGCGGCAGTGGTAATGACCGGACCCCGGCAGGCTGGGACATAGGGAGCTTTCCCCAGACAGCTGGGATCTATGCCCAGAAAGAGGTGCTGCATACAGGTGTTGCCCACCAGGGTTGCCCGGTAGATTTCCCGGGCGGAAACGCCGGTGCCGGCCGCCAGTTCCGCCACCAGGCCGTTGACCCCTGCCACCGCCAGGGCCTGGAGCCGGGCCAGGCCGCCGGCCTCCGTCCCGGCGTAGAGCAGCCGGCTGATGACATCGTCCCCGCATGCGGCCTGGGGGTTCCCCGCCGCCGCCGTCCCCAGGCACCTCTTCTCCGCCAGGTCCCAGAGATAGGCCACCAGGGTGGTGGTTCCCAGGTCGACGGCCACGCCATAGGGAGGGCCGTGGTTCCAGCCCGCTTCCAGCTTGAGGATTTCCCCTTCACCGGTGTAGGCGGTGACCAGGAAATCCCCTTCCCGCAGGAGGGCGGGGAGGCGGGACAGGAGGGGAAGGGATAGATGGTAACTGCCCCCCAGGGCGGCCTGGAGCCGCTCGGCATCGGGGCGCTGGTCCCGGACGGTGGGCGGGTCGATTTTTACTTCGTGTTTCTGGAGGAGGGGTGTCCCCTGGAAGGCGGCGGCCGGCAGTTCCCCGCCCCCCGTCAGGATCTGGGCCCCGGTGAGGGACTGGAGTTCCAGCACCCGCACATCGCCGGCCACCCTGGCCTGGCAGGCCAGGCGCACCCCCCGGGCCAGGTCCTCCGGCGCCAGCTGCTCCCTTTCCAGCCCCGTCGGCGGGCTCAAATTCCCCTCCATTTTGACCCGGCAGCGGCCGCAGTATCCCCGGCCGCCGCAGGGGAGCCAGGTTTCAATCCCGGCCTCCTGGAGGGCCCTGGCCACCAGGGTTCCCCGGTGGACCTCTATTTCCTTCCCGGTGGGGAAACGGACCGTGGGCAAGAAAGACACCTCCCGTAACGGTGGTGGGCGGCCAGCCATCGGCATTAGATAAATGCTTCTATCTGCACCTCTTCCCCCGGCTGGAGGACGAGAAACTCCTCGTCCCAGGGTCCGAAGAGGAGTTTTTTGAGGAGACGGAGATCGGCCCGGCGCACCTGGAAGTCCACCCCCAGAAACTCCGCCACCCGGGCGGCCTGCTGGCAATAATCCTCCAGCTCCTCAACCCCGGTATCCAGAAGGCAGAGTTTCCGGTAATGGCGGTACATCTCTTCCTTCATCCAGCGGGCCGTTTCCACCCCGTACTTTGCGCACCAATCCTGATATTCCCTGCAGGGTTCCACACCCTCGTCCAGCCAGCCCCGGGTCAGGAAATAAATGTCGGGGTTTTGGGCAAAGAGCTCCCGGTACAACTGCTGGGAACCCAAAAAGAGGGCGATGCAATCGTGGACCCGGGGGATTACCAGGGGTTGGTGGACCGCCTTCACCCCCCGGACGGCCTTGGAGCAGAGGCCGTAGCCCAGGAGAATGGCCTCATAGTCCCGGTCAGCTTCCAGGCGCTCCGCCAGGACCGGGGGCAACCTTCCCGGGTGCCGGTGGTAACCGAAATCCAGGTACTCTATTTCCAGTCTCCGGGGCTTGAGGGAAACTATCTCCTCCCGCAGGTTTTCACAGGCATACATCTTGTATCTGGCAGTATGTTTCTTCAACTCCAGGCCTCCAAAAAATAATTTTATATATTTTTTTAATCATCCCTGGCCTTTTTTCGTAGTTGAGTCCGTATAATTGTGTAAAATTGGTTTCCCCATGAAATAAAAGAAGCCATTTCTTGTGTCCCTCGGTTAGAATGAAGTTGCAACCATAACATCCTAG
>DUTA01000063.1 GCA_012842325.1 Bacillota bacterium
ATCTACGGTGAATATCTGGTCAACGCCCAGGGCGAAGATGTGGTGGCCGGCATCCGGACGCCGAAGCCTATTGCCAGCCTCAAGGAAGAAATGCCCGAGATCTACCAGCAGTTTGTTGAGATCTGCCAGCGGCTGGAGGACCATTACCGGGATCTCCAGGATATAGAGTTCACCATCGAAAGGGGTAAGCTGTATATCCTTCAAACCCGGGCCGGTAAAAGGACGGCCGCCGCGGCAATCAAGGTGGCCACCGATCTGGTCCAGGAAGGCAAGATCACCGAAGAAGAAGCTGTCCTCCGGGTCGACCCGGAACAGCTGGATCAGCTGATGCACCCCAGCCTGGATCCGAAGGCCAAGGTGGAAGTACTGGCCAAGGGATTGCCGGCTTCTCCGGGGGCGGCCGTGGGCAAGGTGGTCTTCAGCGCCGATCTGGCCGAAGAGCTGGGGAAGAGGGGAGAAAAGGTCATCCTGGTGCGGCCTGAGACTACCCCCGATGATATCCACGGCATGGTAATGGCCCAGGGTATCCTCACCAGCCGGGGCGGCATG
This sequence comes from Bacillota bacterium, assembly GCA_012842325.1. GTDB lineage: Bacteria > Bacillota > DTU030 > DTU030 > DTU030 > DTU030. The sequence continues at coordinate 550 of DUTA01000063.1, forward strand.
ACCAGCCATGCGGCCGTTGTTGCCCGGGGCATGGGTATCCCCTGTATCTGCGGCTGCGAAGCCCTGCGCATTGACCTGGAAGGCAAGAAGTTCACCGTCAATGGCGTTACCGTCAAGGAAGGCGATATGATCACCATCGACGGCAGCACAGGCCGGGTCATGCTGGGCGAGGCGGAATTGATCAGCCCCCAGATTGGCGGAGCCTTCCAGACTATCCTGGAATGGGCAGATAGGATCAGGAGCCTGCAGGTCCGTACCAATGCCGATACCCCGGCGGATGCCGCCCGGGCCCGGGAGTTTGGGGCTCAGGGAATAGGCCTTTGCCGCACAGAGCATATGTTCATGGCCCAGGATCGGCTGCCCATTGTGCAGCAGATGATCATGGCCGAAAGCGATGAGGAGCGGAAGGCTGCCCTGGAAAAACTCCTTCCCATGCAGCAGGATGATTTTTATGGGATCTTCAAAGCCATGCAGGGCTTGCCGGTGACCATCCGTCTCCTGGATCCCCCCTTGCACGAATTCTTACCCAATATGGAAGAACTGCTGGTTGAGATCACCCGCCTGGAGATGACGGGCGAGAATCCTGAACTCCTGGCTGAAAAGCAAAGGATGCTCAGGCTGGTCCGGAATCTCTCCGAGTTCAACCCCATGCTGGGCCACCGGGGTTGCCGCCTGGGTATTACCTTCCCCGAGATCTATGAAATGCAGGCCAGGGCCATCTTCCAGGCCGTCGCCGCCCTGGTCAAAGAGGGAGTGGAGGTTTATCCCGAGGTCATGATCCCCCTGGTGGGCCATCCCAAGGAACTGGAAACCATGCGGGCAGTGGTTGTCAGGACAGCCGAAGCCGTCAAGGAAGAGCAGGGGGTCGACTTCCCCTATACCGTCGGTACCATGATCGAGCTGCCCCGGGCCTGTGTTGTGGCCGATGAGATTGCCAAGCACGCCGATTTCTTCTCCTTTGGTACCAACGACCTCACCCAGACCACCTTTGGTTTCAGCCGGGATGATGCCGAGGGCAAATTCCTGCACCACTATCTGGAGGAGAAGATCCTGCCGGATAACCCCTTTGCCTCCCTGGACACCGAAGGTGTGGGCAAACTGGTAGCCCAGGGGGTCAAGCTGGGGCGCAGCACGAAACCGGATCTCAAAGTGGGCGTTTGCGGGGAGCATGGCGGGGACCCCAGGTCCATTGCCTTCTTCCACCAGACGGGCCTGAACTATGTCAGCTGTTCCCCCTTCCGGGTGCCCATTGCCAGGCTGGCCGCTGCCCAGGCCCAGCTTAGGAACCCGAGATAAGGGGTAAAAAAGCCGGCTTATAAAATCCAATAAATCCCGCTCACAAGGGCACTGTTCTTCATTGGCATGAGGAACAGTGCCCTTTTTTCGTTCCTGGAGCTTGCCCGTCTTCCCTGGCCCGAAATATTTCCCAAGATACCCCTTGGTGTCGTTGCCTTATTTCCGTCACCGGCGGATCCTGGCAAAGGGAATTATGGATAATGGGTGAAATAAAAACGGGACAGGCAGTTTCCTTCAGCTAGCCCCATACCAAATATGGGGGCTTTTTACCGTACTTCCCAGCCCCGGTTTGGGGAATAAAGTTCCGCTGGGCCCGGCAAATCTTTGCAGCCGGGGGAGGAAGGGCAAAAACGGAAAAGGAAAATTACCGGCGGAAAAGAATATAATCCTTGAAATGTTGTATTGAATTCTGACGGGAAGGAGGAGGCCGATGCTCCTTCGCATACAGGCTGAGGAGAGGGAGGCAGCGTGGCTTTCCCCCCGGGCCACCTTGAGCAGCCGGTCCCGGGGACGTAAGTTTCCGGAGGAAGAGTGCCAGGTCAGGACCTGCTTCCAGCGGGACCGGGACCGGATCATCCATTCCAAGGCCTTTCGCCGCTTAAAGCATAAGACCCAGGTTTTTATTGCCCCGGAAGGGGACCATTACCGGATGCGCCTGACCCATACCCTGGAAGTGGCCCAGATTGCCCGCACCATTGCCCGGGCGCTGCGGCTGAATGAAGATTTGACCGAGGCCATAGCCCTGGGGCACGATTTGGGGCACACCCCCTTTGGCCATTCGGGGGAAGAGGCCCTCAATGAGGTATCCGCCAGGGGCTTTCGCCACAATGAGCAGAGCTTGAGGGTTGTAGATGTTTTGGAAGGAGAGCGGGGTTTAAACCTGACCTGGGAAGTCAGGGACGGCATCCTGAATCATACCGGCGCGAAAATCCCGGCCACCCTGGAGGGCCAGGTGGTCAAGATCGCCGACCGGGTTGCCTATATCAACCACGATATCGACGATGCCCTCCGGGCCGGCATCATCAGCCCGGAGGATCTGCCCCGGGATTGCCTGGAGGTTCTGGGCTGGGAGCACAAGACCCGGATCAATACCATGGTTACCGATTTAATTCGGGCAAGCTGGGACAAGGATGAGATCCAAATGAGCCCGGAGGTGGCGGAAGCCACCACCAAACTCCGGTCCTATTTATTCGAGCATGTCTATACCAGCCCCCGGGCCAAGGGGGAGGAAAAAAAGGCCAAGCAGCTCCTCAAACAACTCTACCGGTTTTATCTGGAACATCCCCAGGAGATGGAGGGGCACACCAGGGGCGGGGATCTGGAACAGGCAGTGATAGACTATATTGCCGGCATGACGGATCGCTTTGCCATCAAACAGTTCAACACCTATTTTGTCCCAGCCGGCTTTAAACTCTTTGACTAGGGGGTAGGAAGGTATATTTGCCCCGGGGCCCAAATAGAATCAAGATAGGCTGTTTCTTTTCTCCCCTGGGGGGATTTTGGGAGGGGAGCCTATGAAGGCCGTCAACTGCATTTACCTGATCCCTGAGGTCGGCAAGGAGCAGGGGGGTGATGGTCAGGCAAGGTATCGCTGCCTGGCCGGAAAGGTTATGCTTGCGGCAGCAGATCTGGAGGAAGAATGGGCCTGTGCCGGCTGTACAATCCCGGCCATTATGAATGCCGAGCACTGCCTCTACCTGGAACCCCTGAAACGTTTTTTCAACTCCGGCGAGAGTGTAGTGGTTCTGATGTGCAGCCTCAACGACAGGGTGCTGCCGAGCGTTGCCGCCTGTCACCAGTGTCCCACTTATACCAGGGCCGCCCCTTCGACCTAGTCGGGGGCCTCTTTTCTCTTGCCTGAGCAGGAATCCTGCCGGGAGCTAACGAAGTAATGGGTACGGGCCTTTTGTTCCTTGTTTGACCCGGGGGCTTTGTTTATTCCTTTATACCCTTGTTTGCTACCCTGCCATACCTGGCCGGGGTATATTTATTTGTCGAAAAGGGCAGGAAAATGGTCAGCAACAGCGAATATTAACAGTTCTAAGGATAGGTGGTTAACATGTTCTCTGAGGTGATCGAAAGGGTAAGGGAAGCCAGTGATATCGTCACCATCATCGGGGAACGGGTTGCCCTGAAAAAACAGGGCAAGAACTACATTGGCCTGTGCCCTTTCCACCAGGAAAAAACCCCATCCTTTACTGTTTCCCCGGAGAAGCAGATGTTTTACTGTTTCGGCTGCCAGGTAGGGGGAGACGTTTTTAAGTTTGTCGAACTCTGGGAGAAAACAGATTTTAAAGGGGCCCTGGAAATCCTGGCCGAGCGGGCGGCCATTCCCCTCTCTCCCCAGGACCCCCGGGAGCAGAAAAGGTACCGGGAGCACCAGACCCTGTACCAAATCCTGGACCTGGCTGCGCGCTTTTATCACCATATTTTCCTTAACCTTCCCCAGGGCCGGGAAGCCAGGGCTTATTGTGAACGGCGGGGGATCGACAGGGAAACCGGCAAGAAGTTTATGTTGGGTTACGCCCCGCCCGGCTGGAGGAACCTGATCCAGTTCTTTGCCAAACGGGGCTTTGAGCCCGAACAGTTGGTCAAGGCAGGCTTGGCTTTACCAGGGAAGAGGGGTGGGTACTACGACCGCTTTCGCAACCGGCTGCTTTTTCCCATCTGGGACCAGCGGGGCCGGGTGGTGGCCTTTGGGGGACGGGTACTGGACAATTCCCAACCCAAGTACCTGAATTCACCGGAGACCACCATCTACAGCAAGGGGAAAAACCTTTACGGGCTGCATCTGGCCGCCGGCGCCATGCGGGAACAGGGCTGGGTCCTGGTGGTGGAAGGCTACCTCGATGCCCTTGCTGTCCACCAGTACGGCTGGCCCAACGTGGTGGCCTCCCTGGGCACTGCCCTGACCTACGAGCAGGCAAGGCTGCTTGGCCGCCACTGCCGGCGGGTTCTCATCGCCTATGATGCCGATACTGCCGGTCAGGAAGCCACCCTCCGCGGTTTTCGCCTGCTCAGGGAAGCGGGCTGCCAGGTGTCGGTGGTGCCCCTGCCCCCCGGCAGTGATCCCGATTCTTATCTCCGGGAAAAGGGAGCCTCCGCCTTTGGCCGGCTGCTGGAAAAGGCCCTGCCCCTGGTGGAATACCGGCTGAGGATGCTCGAGGAGCAGGTCGACCTTTCCACCCTGGAAGGGAAGATGCAGGCCACCAACAGCCTGGTCCCCCTGCTGGCCGAGATTGACAATCAGGTGGAACGGGAGCTCCTGGTGAAGAGAATCGCCGGGGCCCTGGAGGTCAGCGAGGCTTCCCTCTGGGCCGAGATCGGCCAGTATCGCAGCGGGAGCAGGAAAAGGGGGCCGGAAAGGGATAGAATAGCGGGAAAAAGGTATAATATAGGTGAAGACTTCCACATTCCGCCAAAAAAGCCAAAGGTCATACCAGCTTACCTGCGGGCCCAAGAAGCCCTTTTAGCATTTTGTCTCCACGACCAGCAAGCCCGGGAGAGGATCATGCAGGAGTTGTCCTGGCAGCAGTTTGCGGCCGGGGCCCACCGGGAAGTGGCCCGGGCCCTTTGGCTGGCCCAGGCAGAGGGACAATTTGCGCCTGTCGGTATATTGGCCCGGGTCGAGGGCTCGGAAGCAAAGGCCCTGCTTTCCAGGCTTTCCCTGCAGGAAGAGTTTTTTCTGGAGCAGAAGGAAAAAGGCATCAGGGACTGCCTGGCTGAAGTAAAGAGACAGCAGCTGCGGGAGGAAATAAAAGTATTGCAGGAACAAATAATTTCCCTGGAAGGGGAAGGGAAAAGCACTGAAAAGGCGAACTTATTAATAGAGTTAATTGAGGAGAAACAGAAGCAGTTGCATCGGCTTGAATAGGAAAACGGCAACAGGACAAATCCGGAAGCAGGAAGGGGGGGTAGTTGCAATGGCCAAAAAGATCGAACTACCAAAACTGGAAAGCTTGGATGCCCTTTTGCTCAAGGGGAAAAAGCGGGGTGTCTTGACATATAATGAAATAATGGACTCTTTACAAGATGTGGACCTGGACCCGGATCAAATAGATCGGATCTATGAAGTGCTGACAGAAATGGGCATTGAGGTTATTGATGAAGGAGAGGGAGACAAGGAAGGAGCTCCCGACACTTCCGTTGAGGAAGACCTGGATCTGACTGTCCCGGAAGGGATAGCTATAGACGACCCTGTGCGCATGTACCTCAAAGAAATTGGCAGGGTGCCCTTACTGACAGCGGAGGAAGAGATCGAACTGGCCAAGAGAATGGAACAGGGTGACGAGGAAGCCAAAAGGAGGTTGGCTGAGGCCAACCTTCGCCTGGTGGTAAGCATCGCCAAGCGCTATGTGGGACGGGGCATGTTATTTCTGGACCTGATCCAGGAAGGGAACCTGGGGCTCCTCAAGGCGGTAGAAAAATTTGATTACCGCAAGGGGTTTAAGTTCAGCACCTATGCTACCTGGTGGATTCGCCAGGCTATCACCAGGGCCATTGCCGACCAGGCCCGCACGATCCGGATCCCGGTGCATATGGTAGAGACCATCAATAAACTGGTCCGGGTTTCCCGGCAGCTTTTGCAGGAACTGGGGCGGGATCCCTTGCCGGAAGAGATTGCCGAAGAAATGGGGATCAGCGTGGAAAAGGTCCGGGAAGTGATGAAGATAGCCCAGGAACCAGTTTCCCTGGAGACACCTATCGGGGAGGAGGAAGACAGCCATCTGGGGGATTTCATCGAAGATCAGGACGCCCCTTCCCCCGTGGATGCCGCTTCCTTTACCCTGCTCAAGGAGCAACTGGAAGAAGTGCTGGAAACCCTGACGCCGAGGGAGAAAAAGGTCTTGCGCCTGCGGTTTGGCATCGATGACGGCCGGGCCCGTACCCTGGAAGAGGTGGGCCAGATCTTTGGCGTAACCAGGGAAAGGATCCGCCAAATTGAGGCTAAGGCCCTGCGTAAGCTGCGGCATCCCAGCCGCAGCAAAAAGCTAAAGGACTTTTTAGAATAGGCGGAAGGCAGGAAGATTTCTCCCTGCCTTTTGTTTTTCATTATTGTGCTGGAGGGATACTATGAAGCTTTCGCCGCGCTTAAAACAGGTTGCGGCGCTGGTACCGAAGGGGAGTATTGTTGCAGATATAGGCAGTGATCACGCCTTTTTGCCGGTATACCTGGTCAAGCAGGGGCTCTGTCCCCGGGTTATCGCCGGGGAGATCAACGAGAAACCCTATCTTTTGGCTTTGCAGCAGGTGGAGAAAAGTGGCCTGGCCACTTCTATCCAGGTTCGCCGGGGCGACGGCTTAAAAATCCTGGCCCCCGGGGAAGTGGATGTGGTGGTGCTGGCCGGGATGGGGGGCAGGACCATCAGGAAAATAATGTGCGACTCCCCTGAGGTCACGGAATCAGTCCGCCGCTTTATTCTCCAGCCCATGACCGAGGCGGAGGAAATCAGGCTCTGGCTCAGCCGCCACTATTTTCGCATTACTGCCGAGGCCCTGGTGAAAGAAAAGGGCCATTTCTATGAGGTGATAGTGGTCGAACACGGCCTGGAGCCGGCCAGCGCAGAAATAATCCTGACCCTGGGGCCAAGGCTGGTGGCAGAGAAGCATCCTTTGCTCCGGGAGCATCTGAATATCCTCATCAGGAGGGAGCAGGCTATCCTGAGGCAGATGGAGGGCAGGGCAGGCCTGTCCACGGAAAACTGGGAGCGGATGCGGGCAATAAAAACGAGACTGGCACGATTGGAGGGGATCAGGGCTTGTCTGTAAAGGCGGGAGATATTGCCAGGATAGTGGAAAAATGGGCGCCCCTTTCCCTGGCCGCGTCCTGGGATAATGCCGGCTTTCAGGTGGGGGATCCCGGGCAGGAGGTGGACAGGGTGCTGGTTGCCCTGGATGTAGATAGCACCACCGTTGCTGCGGCCCGGGAAAAGGGGGTCCAGATGGTGGTTGCCCACCACCCGCTGATCTTTCACCCCGTAAAGAGCCTGCGGGAAGATCGGTGGGAGGGTGCCCTGCTGGCGAAAATTGTCCGGGCCGGTCTGGCGATATACTGTGCCCACACCAACCTGGACCAGGCTCCGGGGGGAACCGACGACCTGCTGGCGGAACAACTGGAACTCAAGGGAGTGGAGATCCTCAGGCCCACCGGGCGGGAGGAGCTCTACAAAATTGTAGTCTTTGTTCCCCAGGGCTACGAAGATGCAGTGCGGGAGGCCATGGCCGCGGCCGGCGCCGGCTGGATCGGCAACTATTCCCACTGCACTTTCCAGACGGCGGGGACAGGAACCTTTAAACCCCTGGCGGGCAGCAATCCCTTTATCGGGAGCCAGGGAAAACTGGAGCGGGTGGCGGAACTGCGCCTGGAGACTGTGGTACCCAAAGGACTGTTGGCCCCGGTCGTGGGGGCAATGCTGCGGGCCCATCCCTATGAAGAGGTGGCTTACGATCTTTACCGGCTGGAGCAGGGGGGGAAAAAGCTGGGCTTTGGCCGCATCGGACAGCTCCCCACTCCCCTGAGCCTTGCTGAACTGGCCCGGATGGTAAAGGAAAAATGGGACCTGGCCTCGATCAGGGTCGTGGGGGATCTGGAACAGAGGGTGCAGCGGGTAGCGGTTTGCGGCGGCAGCGGGGGTTCCCTCCTCCGGGAGGCTATCGAGCAGAGGGCCCAGGTTTTGCTTACTGGGGATGTAAAATATCATGATGCGGCCCAGGCTGCAGAAGCCGGCCTGGGGATCATCGACGCCGGACACCTGGGGACGGAAAAAATCCTGGTTTCCGCCCTGGCCGACTACCTCCGGAAGGAACTGGCGGCCAGGCAGGCCGGGGTAGAAGTGGTCTGCCACCAGCCCCGGGACATCTTTCAGGTAATCTAGGGACAGGCACTTTCTTTGTCTGTCCTTTGTTTTGCACCTGAACAGGGGGGACAAGAATTGGGGAAAGTCGACTATTTGTGGGAGCTGCAATGTCTGGACGGCAGGGAAAGAACCCTGCGGCGGGAACTGGAAAACCTGGCAATAAAAAGGGAGATCCAGGAGCTGGAAACCCGGAAAGAAGAAAAGCAGCGGGAGCTGGCGGAAGTAACCTGCCGGCTGCAGAGAATTGAGAGGGAAATAAAGGCGGGGGAATTCGAAGCGGGGGAAAACGAAAGAAAGGGGCTGGAACTGGAGCAACGCCTGTACAGCGGGGAGACCTCCAGTGCCAGGGAATTGGGCCAGTTGCAGAGGAGAATTGCCATCCTCAAGGAAAGGGGCAGGGAACTGGAAGAAAGAATTCTCGCCCTGATGCTGGAGCAGGAAAGCCTGCTGGAAGAGGAGGCAAAACTAGGGGCTGTGCTCCGGGGATTGGAAGGTCAGTTGGCAGCAAAACAGGCAGTTTATGCCCGGGAGGCCGGGGAACTGGAACAGGAACTGGCTCTTCTGACGGCCGAGAGGGAAGAACTCCTCCCCAGGATTGACAAAGAATTGCTGGCCCTTTACCAAAGGCTCAGCGCCAGTAAAAAAGGGCAGGCTGTTGCGCCGGTGCAGGGGGATCTGTGCCTGGGCTGTCGCCTTTCCCTCCCCACCAACATTGTCAGCCTCATAATTACCAACGAGCGCCTGCAGACCTGCCCCAATTGTGAAAGGATTCTGTACTACCTGGGGTCTAAATAGGCTCAAGCCCGTTATAAGCAGAAAATGTAAGATACAGAACCGGATAAGGTGGGAAAGCTAAGATGGCAACAAAATCATTGACTCTGTATATAGACGGAGCGGCCCGGGGGAATCCGGGGCCGGCGGGAATTGGGGTCGTAATTCTCGACCAGGAAGAAATGGTCCTGGCCGAGGTGGCCGCGTATATTGGGGAAACCACCAATAACGTGGCCGAATACCGGGCCCTGCTCCGGGGGCTGGAGGAGGCCCG
>DUTA01000064.1 GCA_012842325.1 Bacillota bacterium
AACCTCCATACCTGCGGCCGGCATGCCGATGCCCGGGAAATACTGGAGAGGATTTTCCCCGGCCGGGGCCAAGAATTTCTGCATAATATCCAGGAACTTGCCCTTACCGTTGCCCATGGGCTGGATGACCCGGAAGCCTATCTGGCGGAACTGGGACTTGATGTTGGGATCGACACCGGGGAGCGGTTGTGGCTGATTGAAGCCAATGACCGCCCCGGGCATTTTGGCCCCGGCATCGGGCCGGAACAAGAAAAACGGCTGCTCCAGCTGATTGTAGAGCACGCCGTTTTCCTGGCCGCTCCCCCACCCCCCTAGCCTTCCAGGTCGCACAGGTAGCCGGCATATGCGAAGATGGCCAGATACTGGCTATGGATTTCTTCGAGGTTATCCAGCCCCACCACCAGTTCTTTATCGGGTTTTGTATTGGCCTCGATAAACCAGATCTCCCCCTCTTCATCTATGGCCAAATCGAGGCCCAGCTCCCCGAAAGGACCCAGTTCGTCATCGAGCACAGAGGCTATTTCCAGGGCTGCCCTGGCCACGTCAGCATAGCCGGGTACACTGCCCTTGCACCTTAAATCAGGGTAAATGTTGGTATAATAGTTACACTCGCCACCGGTACTATAATTGGTAATGGTAAAGCCGACCCTGGCGATGCGGGCATAATTACTAATCACCTGCCAGGCCCCTTTATTATCCTTTATCAGCAATACACGCATATCAAAGAGACGGCCCTTATATTTGAGGAGCCTGATACCCTGTTGCACTATGATCTTTCCCCTTGCCGCAAAAGTGTCGACATGTCCCTTTAATTCATCCCTGCTCTGCACGCATCTCTCCTGCAATTTGCCCGCATAATAAACAAGCCTGTATCCCTCTCCCATATCTTCAATGGACATCACTTCCCTCCCGCCACTCCCGTAATAGGTTTTTAAGAAGACTAGGCCGTATTGTGCCAGCATTTTTGCTACAGTGGAAAAATCCTCATAGGGGACTGTACAGGGCAGATACCTGGCCGTCCCCTTATTATTTGCCAGGACCTGGTATGACTTCCATTTGCCGATATAATCGAGGCTATTGATAAAAGGTATGCGAAGGGCGTGTCTGAACCTGGCCCGTAGTTCTTTAACCGTATCCTTCTGCCCTTTGGTGAACCGTGCCCCTCGATCATATATTACGTTTGGCATTGGTAGCCAGGCGGAAGTCCATTGGTCCTGTTGCGGTACCCAGGTCAAACCTTTGATGCTCTTCCTTTCCCAGTCTATATCATGCAGAGAAAAAAAGTAGCAGAGGAAATTCCTGGCGTAACCTGCTTCCATGTGTTTATGCCGGGGGTCGATCTTGTCGGGTGGAACCAGGCGTTTGGGGTTTAGAAAAATACCCAGAACCGGACCAAGATAAATGTCGCGGCCCTTTGCCCAGATATTAACCTTTAAGTTCGTAAGAAGATCGACAGCTTTGCCATCCCCAACCGGCATAACCAAGGCCTCATTCAAATAAATACAGTCCTCATCCACAGCAACCCGGCCGATGGTAACGTCCTTTTTCCACTGCCCCAAATGCAAACAATAGGTGGTTTGCGGGAAAAGATTTAGGGCATCGTATATTCTCCCGGAGACAAGACACAGCTCCCCGGAGGAACCTCCCTTCAGCCAGCCAAGCCGCACTTTCATGCCATTCCCTCCATACTGTAACAGTGGGGGCACTGGAGCCTCGCAAAACAAATCAGTCGGGTACCCTGGCTATATCTATGCAAGTGCACCGGCAAAGGATTATTTGGGAGCTTGTTTGCGGGCTCTTTTTGCGTATTACCAACTAAAAATATCCCCGGTCCTAGTACAACGGTAAGCGCAGTCGCATAAGATGTCCATAATGTATACCCAAGCCCAATGTTTCGGATAAAGGAGGGCGGCCCATGTATTCCATTTCGGAAGGAAAAGCAGGCCGGTGTCTCCGGGCAGCAACCTTCATAGCCAGGGGCACCAGGCTCTTTGTCTTTGACCCCAGCCGCTGGCAAAAAGAAAAAACCTACCAGACGATTCAGGTAGGCCCCGAGCAACATCACCTTCCCGACTCGGATCTTGTCCTGCTAAACCACAGTTGTAACCCCAATCTAATAGTCAATACGGAAAAAGGGTTAGTATATGCCCTGCAAGACATTTATCCCGGCGAGGAATTAACTTATTTCTATCCCTCCACTGAATGGGATCTGGCAAGACCCTTTGCCTGCCGCTGCGGCAGTCCCCGGTGTCTTAAATACATCAGAGGGGCACTCTGGACACCCTTGAATTATTTATTGGGCCATTTTATAAACAGGCACATCGCAGAACTGATACAGAAAAAAATTGCCGTGGCCAGTACCTTTGAAAATTTTCTTAAAGAATTATAACTGCCATCTTATCTTTTAGATGTGACTGGAGGAGGCAGGATTGGGACTGTCCGATAGCTGATACGATGTTGAAGGGTCGTCTGCCCCCTCCTTTTCCTTTGCCTGCCCGGCGAATAAAGATCTGTAACAACAGTATGTCCAGGACCTTAGGGCAGCAGATTAAGTAATCTAGCAGTAAGTACTATTCTTCAATGCCATGTTCAGCCAGGACCTTCCGCGTCTCCCGGGCCACAATTATCTCTTCGTTGGCGGGGATGACCATGACCTTGACCCTGCTGTCCGGTGTCGAGATCAGCGCTTCCTGCCCCCGGACCTGATTCTTTTCCCTATCGAGCTGAAGGCCGAGGAATTCCAGCCCCTCCAGCACCTTTTCCCTGACGGCGTTTCCGTTCTCGCCGATACCCCCGGTAAAGGCCACCACATCGAGACCTCCCAGGATGGCGGCATAGGCTCCGATATATTTTTTAATGCCATAGCAGAATACTTCCAGGGCCACCGCCGCCCTCTCATCGCCCCTGGCTGCGGCAGCTTCAATGTCGCGCACATCACCGCTGACCCCCGACAGCCCCTTCAGGCCGCCATTGGTGACTAAAGCCTTTTTGGCTTCGGCCCAGGTGTAGTGCCCTTTTTCCACCAGATAATAGAGGATAAAGGGGTCGACATCGCCGCAGCGGTTGGAATGCAGGATGCCGGCCTGGGGGGAAAAGCCCATACTGGTGTCGATGGAACGGCCGTCTTTAATGGCGCACAGGGAAGCGCTGCCCCCCAGGTGGCAGGAGACCAGGTGCCGGACAGGGCCGAAGAGCTCCCGGACCCGCTCGCTTACATAACGGTGGGATGCCCCGTGAAAACCATAGCGCCTGATGCCGTACTTCTCCCACCATTCATAGGGGACACCGTACAGATAGGCCTCCGGAGGCATGGTCTGATGAAAGGCCGTTTCAAAGACCCCCACCAGGGGTTTTCCGGGCAGCAGTTTCTGAAAGATCCTGATGGCGGCCAGGTAGGGAGGATTGTGGGCCGGAGCTATACCCTCATATTCCTCCATGGCGGCAATTACTTCCTCGGTCAAAAGGCAGGAACCGGACACTCCCCGGGCGTGAACAGTTTTGAAGCCGACGCCGGCTATTTCCGCCAGATCCTTGATCACGCCCCCGGCAGGATCTACCAGGGCATCCAACATCAGTTTGATAGCCCCGGTGTGATCCTCGGCCACCACCTCTTTCCCCCGGAAATTCACTCCCGGTGCCTCATGGCTGAAAAGGGAAGGAGGATTGCCCACCCTCTCCACCTTCCCCACAGCCAAAACCTCTTCTGTTTCCATGTCGAAAAGCTTGTATTTGAGGGAGGTACTGCCAACATTGGCTATCAAAATCAGCATCGCCTTATCCTCCTTTCCTCTCCATCACCTAACCCTTTCCCCTACTCCACCCTGACGGCCGTTCCCGAGGCGGTCACCATCAGCATACTGCCGTTGGCGCCAAGGACTTCGTAGTCTATATCTACCCCCACCACCGCATTGGCCCCCAGATCGGCAGCCCGCTGTTTCATTTCTGCCAGGGCTTCTTCCCGGGCCTGCAAGAGCTCTCCTTCGTAGGCTCGCGAGCGGCCGCCAAAGAAGTTGGTGAGACCGGCGGTGAAATCCTTGATGAAATCCACACCGGAAATAACCTCACCGAAAACAATCCCCTTGTATTCGACAATTTGTACCCCTTCCACCCCTGGTGTTGTCGTCAGGATCATAATTCTTCCCTCCAATCTAGGTTTTCAGAACTAATTCCCCGGCCACGGAAAAATCCCTGCCGGAAATGCGGGCCCCTTTAGGTTCTATTTTGGATTGCCAGTTTGCAATCCCCAAGGCCTATTGAACTCTCCCGGGAAACCGGCAGAAGCAGAGGAAAACAAAAAAATGACCGCAACAGTGGAAGCAATTTTGCCCACTGCTCCGGTCATTATTTCTTTTTGGCGGGAGTGTGTGGGAATCGAACCCACCGGGGACGGGCCACGCCCCCCACTGGATTTGAAGTCCAGGCGGCCCACCAGGACCAATCCACCCCCACGAAACCTCCCTACAGCATTATACCAGCACCCCAACCCTTTAGCAAGTTTAGCATCCCCAAAAGGATAGTCCGGAATATACATTAAGATGCCCCTGCAGTGGCAAAAGGCACACCCTGGAAAGGGAAAAGCCAGATATCAGGCGGGTTTGCAGAATTCAACTGACAGAGGCAGGAAAAAGGGCTGGTAATATTATCTCTCCAGGCAGGGATTTTAATCAATTTAGGGTATTTTATGATAAAGGCTAATTATTTATCTCTTCTTTCAGAGGATACTGGCCCGCGCAGGAGATGTTTATTATGGATAAAACTATGGGCTTTGTTAACGGAACGATCCTCACCATGGACCCCGCATTGCCCGCCTGTGAAGGGATCCTGGTGCGGGGCGACACCATAGCGGCAAGGGCCTCCCGTGACCAGGTACTAGAAATCTGCCGGAAAGAAGAGGGAGAAATTTATGACCTGGCCGGTGCCACCCTTCTCCCGGGGTTCCATGACTGCCACGTCCACATGATGGGCACCGGTCTCAATGCCCTGGGCATTGACCTCTATGACTGTTCTTCTGTAAAGGAAGTCTTGGCCAGGGTGGCAGAAGCTGCCGCCGCCTCTCCGCCGGATCACTGGGTTTTTGGAAAACGTTTGGATGAATCCCGCCTCGCGGAGGGACGCCCACCGACAATGGCCGAATTGGACCGGATCGCACCCCACCACCCGGTTTATCTTGTTGACCGGGGGTGGCATTATACCATTGTCAACAGCCGTGCCTTCCGGCGTTTGGAGCTATCTCCAGCTTTGCCGGGGATTCGCCGTACCGCCGGCGAGATCAATGGCCGCCTTCATGAAAAGGCCAATGCCCTGGCCAAACGCCGTTTCTTCAATACCCTGGATCAGGCCCAGCGGGAAACCGCTTTTCGCTTTACAGCCACAGAAGCTGTAAAAAAAGGGATCACCACCATCCATGCCATGGAGGGGGGCATTCTTTTTGCCGATTCCGACATACCCGATCTCCTCAACCTGAAAGAGCAATTGCCAGTGCGCGTAATTCTCTACTGGGCCACAGAAAATTTGGAAGCCGTCAAGAAAGCAGGCCTTCCCCGGATGGGCGGCGATATCCTCTTAGACGGTTCCATCGGTTCGCGGACAGCAGCCTTCCCTGAGCCCTACAGTGATGACCCAACAACCTCAGGGGTCCTCTATTACAGCAACCAGCGAGTGAGGGAATTAATTGAAAATGCCCACCGGGAAGGATTGCAGATTGCCTTCCATGCCATCGGTGAGAAGGCCATTACCCAGGCCTTAGACTGCTTTGAAGCGGTCCTGGCCAGGTATCCTAAAACCGATCACCGACACCGCATCGAGCACTTTGGCTTCCCCGCCCGGAGGGATATCGAAAGGGCCGCCCGACTGGGTATAGTCATCTCTACCCAACCTTCCTTCACTTACCTCCGGGGAGGCCCGGGAACTGTCTACAACACCCGGCTGGGCACCGAACGGGAACGGCGGGGATATCCCCTGCGGGCCTTCTTGGATGCCGGTATTGTTGTCGGTGGTGGGTCTGACTCCGATGTCACACCCATGGACCCCCTCCTGGGCATCCACGCCGCTGTAAATCCCCCTTACCCTGAAAATAAAGTTACCGTGGAAGAGGCCCTGGCAATGTTCACCAGGGAGGCCGCAAAAATCGCTTTCCAGGAACATCAGACCGGCACCATTGAGGAGGGTAAACTGGCCGATTTAGTCATTCTCGACCATAACCCCTTGCTGACAGAGGCCGCTTCCTTAAAGGACATTACAGTACTTGCCACTATGAAAGGAGGGAAATGGGTTTACAAAAAAGAGTGATGCCCCCGGTCGACAAAGAAGCGGGACGAACTTTCCCCCTACCCTAAAGGAGAGGGTCTCCAGGGCAAATTGTCCCACAGGCCTACAGTAGCTCCCAAATATGTCAACGAGGAGGTTTGGCACCATGGGTAAATATATTCTTGGTATCGACCAGGGAACTACCGGTACCAAAGTTATTATTTTCGATCGGGCTGCCAACATTGTTTCCTCTGCCTACAGTGAATTCACCCAGTATTTTCCACAGCCGGGCTGGGTGGAGCACGACGCCATGGAAATTTGGGATGTTACCCTCAAGGTAATCGCAGAAGCCCTCAAAAAGGGCAATCTTGCCCCCAGCGACCTGGCAGCCATTGGTATAACCAACCAGCGGGAAACAACCGTCTTCTGGGACAAAGAAACCGGTGAGCCCGCCTGCCGGGCCATAGTGTGGCAGGACCGCCGCACCCTGCCTATCTGTGAAGCATTGATCGCCAAGGATAAAGAGGGCATCGAAGACCGCTCCGGCTTCCTCATTATCCCCAATGCCGCAGCAACGAAAATCCACTGGCTTCTAAACAACGACCGGCAGGTTAAAGAGGGGGTCGCCAACGGCCGGCTCATCTACGGCACCATTGATACCTGGTTGGTCTGGAAACTTTCCAATGGTGCCGCCCATGTCACCGATTATTCTAACTGCTCCGTGACTCTGCTCCTCAATGCCCGCGAGCTCAAATATGACGACTGGATTTTAGAGGAACTTAGTATTCCCCGGGAAATACTCCCGGAGCTCAGGTCATCGAGCGAAATCTATGCCTATACCGACCCGGCTGTTTTCTTCGGGGCCAAGGTCCCCATCGCCGGGATCGCCGGTGATCAGCAGGCGGCCACCTTTGGACAGGCCTGTTTTAAGCCGGGCATGGCCAAAAATACCTACGGCACCGGTTCCTTCATGCTGATGAATCTCGGTGACAAATATGTACCGCCGGCAGGGGGGGTATTCTCCCCCGTTCTCTGGGCCATGGGCGACCGGGCTACTTACGGTTTTGAAGGCCTGGCCGATGTCTCAGGGGCTGTTGTGCAATGGCTGCGGGATGGCCTGGGCATCATCAATTCCAGTGCCGAGGCTGAAGAGCTGGCCCGCCAGGTAGCCGATTCCCAGGGGGTTTACTTTATTCCGGCCTTTGTGGGCCTGGGGGCACCCCACTATGATTCCTATGCCCGGGGAACTATCTTCGGCATTACCCGCGGCACCACCAAACACCATATTGCCCGGGCCGCCCTGGAATCAATGGCTTTCCAGGTGCGGGATGCCTTTGAAATTATGAAACGGGAATCCGGCCTGCAGCTGGAGATGCTGCGGGTCGACGGCGGCGGTGCCAAAAACGACCTGCTCATGCAGTTTCAGGCCGACATATTAGGGATACCGGTGGACCGGCCCGTGGTTACCGAAACCACTGTCCTGGGGGCAGCCTACCTGGCCGGTCTGGCCATCGGCTACTGGCAGTCCCTTGAGGAAATTGCCGCCAACTGGCGGCTGGAAAGGCGCTTCGAACCGCAAATTTCTGAAGATCAGCGGGAAAGCCTTTATCACGGCTGGCAAAAGGCCATTAGCCGGGCCGCCGGCTGGTTGAAAGACTAAACCGCCGTCAGGCGGCCCGGAACCGATGGCAGGAATAATTACCGCCCCACCCTTGCCAGAGCCCAGGGTGGGGCGATTTCATCCATCCCTTTTATGCCTGCTTCTTAGCCCGTACCCGCTTATCCCCCACCCTCCTGGTCAGCCGCTGGGCGTCGAAATATTCCAGGAGGGGCAGGGCGTAGCGGCGGCTGGTCTGGAGGAGGTCCCGGAACTGGCTGACGGTAATGCTTCCTTCCGCCTGCAGATGGGCCAGAAGTTTTTCCTTGGCCTCCTCCACCGCCCGGCGGTGAAAGGCCAGATCATCGGCAAGGCGCACCAGGGTCCCCGCCTCCACCAGGGCGAGATAGATCTCCTCCGCCTCCGCGGCACCCAGCCGGGAAATGGCCTCGGCCGGGTCCGGGGGAGAAAAGAGTTGGGCGAGGAACAGAGCCTCCAGCTCCTGGCGCAGGGCCTCCTGCCGGGGGGTAAAGGAGACCCGGTGGGAGGCCAGTTTCACCTTCTCCCGCTCCAGTGCCAGCACCCCTTCCCCGGTCAGGGCCAGGAGGAATTCCTGGAAGAGGCGGGGTGCCAGGGACGGGAAATGGCGGGTCCGCAGCTCTTCCTTGGCCATCCCCCACCGGAGGGGATACTGGCGGTGAAAATCCTTGAGGACCTCCAGGGCCCTTTCTCGCAAGGCGGCCCAGACGTCCCGGTGGAAATAATGGGGCTGGTCGAGGGTAATGGTCACCAGTTTCCCTTCCTCTCCCAGGCGGGTAAGGAGGTCTTCCCTTTCCCCGGCAGGCAGGCCGAGCTTTGTCGTCAGTTCTCCCAGGCCAATGCCCCTTTCCCCTGCTTCCCACAGGCCCTGCTCCACCAGCTGGAGGGGATCTCCCTTTTCCTTCAGTTCCAGTTCCCTGATGACAGCCTCCTGGAAGCGGCGGCGCCGGGGGGGATGGCTTTCCAGCACCTCTCCCCCGCCGATGGTAACCATGGGAGAATAGAAGCGGATTACATACCGGTCTCCCCGGCGCACGGCCACAGGGGCTTCCAGCCGGAACTGGACCAGGCCCCTGTCCCCCGGCTCCAGTTCCTCCTTATCGAGGAGGTAGGCCCGTCCTATAACCTCCGCTGTCCCTGTATGAAACCGGACCCGGGCCCGGTGGGACAGGGGCCGGGGAGCAGAAGGCAAGAGGTAGAGGCGGCAGTCGACCATGGTGGTGGCCTTCAGGCTTCCCGGCGCCACCAGGACATCTCCCCGAGAGACATCTTCCAGCGCAACCCCCGTCAGATTTACGGCCACCCGCTGGCCGGCATAGGCTTCCTGCACGGGGGTGCCGTGGACGTGAAGCTGCCGTACCCGCCCTTCCTTCTCCCCCGGTAAAAGCTCACACTTATCCCCCAGCCGGATGGTCCCCGCCACCAGGGTGCCGGTGACGACGGTCCCAAAGCCGGTGATGGTAAAGACCCGGTCGATGGGCAGGCGGAAGCTCACCCGGGGATCCCGCTCTTCCACCTCCTGGGTCATGGCATCGATGGCAGCCAGGAGCTCGGGGATCCCCTCTCCCGTAACGGAGGAGACGGCAAAAAAGGGGGCCTCAGCCAAAAAGGTGCCGCCCACCGTTTCCCGGACTTCTTCTTCTACCAGCTCCAGCCATTCCGCGTCGACCAGGTCCTTCTTGGTCAGGACAACGATCCCCTTCTTGACGCCCAGCAGGTTCAGGATATCCAGGTGTTCCCGGGTCTGGGGCATTACCCCCTCGTCGGCGGCCACGACAAAGAGGACCAGGTCCATTCCTCCCACACCGGCCAGCATGTGGTGTATGAAGCGCTCGTGGCCCGGCACATCCACAACCCCGGCCCGCCTTCCCCCGGGCAGGTCGAAGGGGGCAAAGCCCAGCTCTATAGAAATACCCCGTTCCTTTTCTTCCCGCAGGCGGTCGGTATCCCGGCCGGTCAGGGCCTTGATCAGGGCGGTCTTCCCGTGGTCTACGTGTCCTGCAGTGCCAATGATTACGTGTTTCACAGGTTTCACCCCTAACTGCCAAAATAGTTGTTCACCGGCGAAGCTCAGCCTGGGTGAGGTACAAAAAGAAAAGGTAGATGAGGACGGCCGGGATGGCCAGGCCTATCGACTCGCCGATATACCGAACGCTCCATTCCACCGCCCCTGCTGCCACCAGGCCCAAAAGGAGGAACAAAAGGCCGTCCCGCCCAAAGTGACGCAAATAGGTCCACCAGTAGTCGTGGACGAAGAGGTAGAAAAGCAGATAACCTGCTGTGAAGGTAAAGAAAAAAAGCAGGGGGCCTTCAACCCAGACCGAAAGGCCGGGGAAAAAATAGATAATTCGCCTCTGGAAAAAGCCTGTCGCCAGGCTCAGGATACATCCCACCAGCAGATAACCCCAAAATTTCACCCTCGTTCTTCCCTTCGC
>DUTA01000065.1 GCA_012842325.1 Bacillota bacterium
CTCCAGCCTGTAAAGCATTTTCGCACCCTCTCATTTCTAGTTGAGCGCACGTATCTGCGCCGCCAGGTCGCTTTTGGAATTCTGCTTCGCCTTGGCGTTATTCTTCTTTCCCGGCTGCGGCTGCGGAGGCGGTGCAGGGGTCTTGTAGTCCACGGCCGCTTCTACCTCCACATACAGGTCTTTCGGCTTTAGCGCCGGGGTCCATTCATTGTAAACCACGCGCCATTCCATGATGCGAATGGGCATATCGAAGCCGCCGATAGTAACAAAGGCCAGGGGCGGGACATTGGCAGGTTGAACAGGGTTTGCCAGCCGCCGAATGAATTCCACCTGCTGCGCCACAACATCCGGATTACCCTGCGATATAAAGCGGCAGGCAAAGCGGACGCGTCTGGTGCCGCCGTGCTTAAACACCAGCGGGGGCGCAAGGGCCCCCTCCACCTCCGGCTCCTCGTATTCATTTCCCTTGGCATCCTCAAGAACATAGGGGTTGTAAAGAAAGGAAATGGTCTCTCCCGTATCCGTCCTTGTCAAGGTCGCCCTAACCGGTTTCTGCATCATTGTGCCGGGATCACCTGCCTTAATTTCGCGTCCTCAATGAATTCAATAACCGTCTCTGCCACCACCCTGCCGTCCAGGATGAGCTTTAACGGCTGTTTAATGATTACATGCGGCTTTGTTGCCATGCTTGCTGAAGCTTCTGCCGTCCTTCTTTCCCTGATCATGACAGGCACGGTTGCAGAAACGGTTGTTTCTGCCGCTGCTGTTGGTGCCGGAACAGCCGCCGGCGCGCCTGCCGTCGCTATCCCTATCTGGGGTACCGCCCTCATACTGGAGAGCTCCCGGAAGTCCGCGGCCAGCTGCGTTACGGCCGCCCGAGATGCCTCCATGATGTCAAACATAGATCGCTCCACAGCCGAAGGCGAATGTTTCTCCAGCCCTTCTTCTGCCCCCCTGGTGAAAAGCCCGAACACGCTCTTGGCCGCGTCCCAAATCCATACCCCCGCACTTCTGATCTTTTCGACAACGCCCATCATCACGTCCCAGATCATGCCGGGCAGGTCAAAAATAATGGTCCTGATTATCTCAACTGTCTGGGAGAAAATATTGCCAGCAATCGCCTTGATTGTATCCCAGTTTTCCGCTATCAGCAGAGGGATGCCAATGACAGGCATAAAAACCGCCAGAAGTCCTTTTACCCAGCCCGGGAGCTCCGTAAACCAGCCCGTTATCTTGCTCCACCAGGCTGACATCGCTGCTGTAACCCTGTCCCAATTTCGCACTAAAAGTACAACAACCGCTATTAACCCCACGATTCCGACTATGAGCCATGTGATTGGATTGGCCAGAACGACAGCATTGAAGGTGGCCATCCCTATTTGCAATGCGTTCAGGCCCTGAACAAAAGAGGGGATCATGGCGACGAATACAAAAGCTGTCCCGCCCAGAAAGGTAAGGGCGCTTCCTGCCACGAGGAGAATGCCGATTGCTTTCTGCACGGGAGCGGGTAGGTTGTGGAACCTGTCGAGGAAGTCGCTTATGCTCCTTAAAACTTTGTTCACCGTCGGGAGGAACATGTCGCCAAATGTTAATGATATATCATTGACTGTGTTCTTGAATATCTGCAGCTGCGAGACGGTGGTCTGATAGCGCTCTTCTGCCTCTTTGGCCAGGGCCACGTTCTCCTCCCACGCGGTTGCTCCGAGCTCCATGCTCTGCCGGAAGAGGTCTCCAGCTCCCGCGGCACGGAGCAGGGCATCCCGGACCCGGACCTCCGACAGGCCCAGCGCCTCCAGCACCTCAAATACATTTATACCCGCTGCGCTTATTTTGTCCATGCCTTCGATGAAGCTGATGACTGCCCCGGCTGCGTTCTCCCTGAACGCCTGCTGGAATTCACTGGCGGTCATACCGGCCACGGCCGCAAACAGGTCCAGCTCATCGGAACCCTGTGCCACCGCATTGGCCATTTCAATCATGGCCCGGGACATGGCCGAGCCCCCCGCCTCGGCTTCAATGCCCACGCTGGAGAGGGCCCCGGCAAGGGAAAGGATCTGCGCTTCGGTCATGCCAACCTGGTTTCCGGCGCCGGCCAGCCGCAGGGCCATGTCAACGATTTCACTTTCCGTGGTCGCCAGGTTGTTACCGAGCTGAACAATTGTCGACCCCAGCCTGTCAAAATTCTCGTAGGACATCTGCACGATATTGGCGAACCTGGCCAGGGAAGTTGCCGCCTGGGTAGCGGTCATATTGGTGGCCACACCCAGGTCGGCCATCACTCGGGTAAAGTCTGTGATATATTCCTTCGGAATTCCCAGCTGGCCGGCCGCCTCGGCAATTTCCGCTATGGACGTTGCCGCTATCGGTACTTCTTTGGCCATCTGCCTTATCCGGGCATTCAAGACCGCGTACTCTTCCTCCGTGGCGTCAACGGTCTTGCGCACCCCTGCAAAGGCATCCTCATAGTCTATGGATGCCTTCACGGCCATGCCCGCCCCTGCAAGACCCGCTGCGCCGATGCCCATGAGCACCATTCCGGTGTTCCGGAGGGCCGCCTGCACCCTGGCATCACTCAGGGCCCCAAATCTGCCTTCCATGCTGTCCAGGCTTGCTTTGGTTTTGTAGTACATCTCCTCGGCGCTCTCCGCCGTGCCCCGAAAGGCCTTGTCAATCCTCTGCATCGCCAGAGAAGCATCATCCTTGACGAAGAAATGAAAGCCGAGGCCAAACATGCCAAAGTTTAGTGCCATAGTTTATCCCCCTCGCAGCGCGTCCGCTTCCTCCTCTAACCTTTCCATGAGTCTCTCATAGAGCCGGTTTTTCCAGCGCACGGGCATGTTCATGATCTCGCTGAATTGCTGTCCCAGACCCGTCCCCATTGTGGTGCACATCAGCCAAAAGACCTGCTCTTCCAAATCCTCCAGGGTGTTTGCGGTGAGTATATCAGCCGGTCCTATGCCGTCCTCTTCCTCGGTAAGAAAAAATCGACACCCAGGGGCAGGTCAACATCAAAATCCATGCGGCATTCGGGGCAGGTAATGGTGATTGTCGTCTCTACCCCGCACTCCTTGCCCTCCACTTCGCCCCTGAAGGCGGCAGCATCGGATGCCGGCAACTCATTGAAGAACCTGCTCGTTACCTTCTTTTCGCCCTCTATTTCGACGCACCTCAAAAGCATGGAATAAGCGACCAACATCTCCGGGTTTTCCCGGCGTGCTACAACCAGCCTCTCCTCATCTTTTCCCCGGAGCAGCCGCCACTTGATTGTCTTGCCGCTCTTGGGGAAGACAAACCTGAAAGTATGGTCCGGGTCAGCATAGGCCGGATCTGCAAGGTACTTCACGGGCAGATCGCCCAGGTTTTCCTCCCACTCAAAACTGGTCTCACAACGGGGGCAGGTGGTCTTGAAAATATACTCATCCCCGTAGGTTATCCGCCGCAGCTGCAGCATCGCGAACACCCGGTCCCCGATGAGCATTTCTCTGACATCGATACCCTCGCTAAGGATGCAGGCCTGGAGGATGCTCTCAATGGCAAAGGCCCCCTTCTTCTTCCGCCTGGTCAAGAGCATGTTTTCCTCCGCGACCCGCATCTCCCGCATCTGCCCTTCCCAGCGCCCCGGGAAGAGGAAGACGCCCGGTGCAAGTTCCGCTTCCGCCAGATTTCTGGGTAATTTGTCTGTCATCTCTAATCCTCCCTAAATATTTTTTCAGCCTTAAAAGGCCGGTTCAAAATAATCGTAGACCAGGGCAACCTTGCGGATCAGCTTCTCTTCCGACGTATTGTCCCAGTCTCCGGCCTCGAACTCCCGCGGCCAGGCACCGTAGATATTCCAGCGCCCGACTTCCCTTCCGGCCCTGTCCTGCTCAATGATAGCCATATTGCGCTTATATCTATCGGGGTCGGCGCCACCTGTGCCCTGCGCCGCATTCAGCACCTGTGCAAACCAGTTGTAAATTTCCAGGCTTTCCGTTGCCCCCCATTCCAGGGTTATGTCCTCAAAGCGCCCCTTGCCGGGGGATTTGTCGGGGAGCAACGCCCCCCCTTCTTCGTGCTCGATTACTCCTACACTTCCACGCAAGGGCCCGGCCTTCTGAAAGCCCGTCTGCACTATGCCGTCAATTTCCACAAGGAATTTATATTTATCCCTGAATCTGCGCACCCTGCCAGCCATCGTTCCCTATCCCCCCTTTACTCCACGCTGATTTTCCGCTCAAACTCGAACCAGATGAACTCTGCCGGCCGGTGTGTAGCCAAACCAATGCGCCCCCTTAGCAGGCCCATATCAATGGTTTCTGGAGTATTCAGCTCTTCGTCTATCTTGACAAAGAAGGCTTCTTCGGGCGTGTCTCCTTTCAGGCCCCCCTGCCGCCAGATATTAAGCAGGAAGGCTGTTATGGAGCGGGTTAGCCGCTTCCAGAGGCCCGGCTCATTGTTCTCAAACTCGGCGAACTGGGTGCCTTCCTCGATGGACTTAATGCAAAAAATAAACGTCCTCCGCTCATTGATGTAGGGGAAGACGTTGCTCCCATCGAGGGTCCTGGCCCCGTAAACCCTGATCCCGTACCCCCGCAGGAAGGGGATAGGATTAATTCTCGCCGGGTAGAGCACATCCCTGATGCTCCTGTCATTGACCAGATCAGTCTCTAGGCCGATTACTCCAGCCAGTTGCCCGTCTTCAATGCCGGCGGCTATCTTCCACACACCCTTTTCCCCGTCGGTACGGGCATGGGCGCCGATGACAAAGCCACTTGGCGGCACCGTCTTCTCCTGCCCCGAAGCGGGGTCCATGATTTTGACGTTGGGATAATATATCGCCCCATAGCTGCTGTTGAAGGCTTCGACATAGGCTTTGATCTCCGTCGGGGAATGGCCCAGGGGCGGGTCAAGGACGGCAAAGCAGTCCTTCCGGCCCTCGCAGTAGTCCAGCATGCCGCTGTGCACTGCTGTCGTCGTTATGCCCGGTACGGCAATGAGCAGGCTTTCATCGATTACGTCCAGGGCATAAAGCCCCGTCCGGCCCGCCGCAGTGCCGATAAAGTCCATATCGTTGAGTTCGTCCAGTCCATCGGTCCCGCCGGCCAGCACAAATTCCCCCAATGCCGGCCTATTATCGGGCGCACTCGTTTCACTCTCTAGGTCGTCTACCGTGATATACTTGCTCCGGTTATTGATCTTACTTTCGACGTAATCATCACTTTCTTTGTCCATCGACAACTCGTCGAAGGTCTCCCGCAGGATCTCCTGCCCCTTGACCATCTCGTAAATTTCCAGCCTGAATTTCTTTTCAGCGTCCCTAGTAGCATCTAAAACCTTGACTTTCAGCCGGTTGGCCCAGGTGCCTTCGCTTAAGGCTGCTATTTCTAGTGCGTCGTGGGTCCCCCTATCCTGCAGTATTACCTTTGCCGTCTGTGCTGTAAGGGTGCTGGGATCGTTGGGGTCGGTGTAGTGGGCCGTCCGCACGACATAAACCCTTGCCCCCCGCTTGTTGAGGAAAAGGCCATAGGCGGCATAGGCCAGCCAGCCCTCGGGGATGAAGGAGCCAAACTTCTGCACAAAATCGGACCAGCTGGTTACCAGCACGGGTTGGCCGATAGGCCCCTTCTCCGCTATGCCTACCAAGGCCGCTGTGCTCGTCGGCACCCCAGGAATGGTTACCACCTGGGGAGGCGCCTCCGTGATATAATGCCCAGGCGAAAGGAATTCTGGCATCTAGCTTCACTCCCTTAACTTTCTTTCTTTGCTTCCCGTTTCAATATCTTTACATATCCGGCCCTGACGGCCGCTTGTACCTGTTCCGATTTCAGCACTTTCTCGCTGACTTCCCGCTTCTCAAAAGGCAATAAATAAACGCCCCCTTCCTTCGTATCGAAAGAAAGCAGGGCGTTCATCTTATTGACCAGCAGGACCATCTTCCTCCCCCTTTTCATTTTTCCTCCACCTCAATTCAATCGTTTCTCTGCCCCCTGTCCTTAGATTCTCGGCGATGACTTCCGCCTTCCGGACCAGTTTGCCCTCGGTGTAGTCGGCAAGCTCCAGTTCGACCCCTTCCACGACAAAATTGCCAACGGCCCGCCTCACATTGGCAGGTGCAAGGGTTCCCGCCCGGTTGAAGGCCTGTGCCACTGTCAGGGGATAGCTTTTGCCAGCAACGGCCAAGTAAGGGGTATTCTCCAAGAAGAGCACAAGCCTTTCCCCGACTGCCAGCACTTCCAGCGTCGTTTCGGCAATTATCTCATAGTCAAAGCTGAGATTATACAGCAAAGGCGAGGCGTATATTTTGACCGTCCCTGCTCCATAGTTTTTCTCCTGTATGGGCACATTGGCATCATCATATCTTAGCTTCTCCGCTATGGGAGAATATAAAATTACCGCGGGCAGGCTGGCCAGTTCCTGCATGTCGCTATGCGTGGCCAATACGGTATTGCTGTGGACCTCTTTTTTAAGTATTTGCAGCAGTTTCCTTGTTACAGCCTCAATCATTCTAACTCTCCCCCAACGTTCCCTTGCTGACTACCTCCGCAAAGAGCCTGGCCCAATTTTCCCTTTCCGCCTCAAACACCGGTTCAAAGGTAGGCCGCCGCGGTATCTTTATATATTTCGTGTCCTTTTTCAGGTGCAAGCCCTGGGTGTGCAAGTAAGCCCGCATCTTGGAAGTTACCTCAATGAGAAGGTCTTCGCCCCCGCCGTCACCCAATTCGTGAACAGCCGCGATATTGACCAGAGACTGGCCATCAGAGCTCATGGCCGCCCGCAGTACGCCGACAAAAACCGAAGCATCGTCTATTACCCTGTAGGTTATGCTGTTTCTGAGGTCGCCGTGGTCGATTAGGGGTTTTGAAGATTTCTTCCGGGCAATCGTAAAGGGATGGTTCGGCACATAGGGCTCGCCCCCGGGCGCTCCCTCGGTCATCCCCTCCTTGAGGTCCTTCACCGCCTGCTGGCCGACCTGCTGCAACGCAGTTTTATAGGCTTTTTTGAAGTTGTCGTCCAGCTTCTCCAGGAAAACCTTGCACTTGGCCCAATCGCCAATCATTTCAACGCCCATCAGCCTTTTCTCCTTGCCTCAAAGTACACCTTCCTCATGTGCGCCTTCCCGTAGTGCACCGCCGGCCTGATTTCCGTTACATAAAGCTCCGTGTCGTGATCACCGATGGCGGTTATTTTATCCCCCTTGCCAATGCCAGTATCGACAACATCTTTGGCCTCTGCCAGCAGATAACCGGATGTCAGGGGCGAATCCCCGGCGGCCACCATGTTCAAGGCCTCAAAGCGGTCGTACTTAACCTGAGCCCTTAGTATTACCGGCTCCTGTTCGTACTTTATGCCGCCGACAGGTTCTCGGAAGTCGGGGTCAAATTCCGTTGCTTCCCTGTCTATTTTGTAAATCGTCACTTCTACAGGATGGATAAGCCTCGGCCTCATGTTAGCCCCCCCCGATGGCTATCGGTGCCCGGAACAGGGCAAGTACGCCATCAATGTCCGGGTCTCCTGTAAGATCTAGGGTGCCGGCCAGCTGGGCCAGGGTGTAGGAGTGATCATCGGTTCTCTCACTTATGATGCGGGTCCGCTTACGCTCTTCTTGGCCCTCGACGTCCCCCAGGAGGGGTATCTCCCGGACGACCAGGCGC
>DUTA01000066.1 GCA_012842325.1 Bacillota bacterium
GCCCGGGAACTGGCCGCCTCCGATCTGGCCGAAAAACTCCGGCGGCAACTTTTGGATCTGGTCACCATCCTCTGGGAAAGGGACCAGGCCGGGCGGTGGCTGTGGGGAGAAGAACTGGAAAAGGCCGAGGAACTCCCCCTGCTCCTGGAGCAGCTCCGCCTCTGGTTCCGGGACCTGCTGGTTTTAAAACTCACCGGCGCCGGGGAGCTCCTCCTCAACCAGGATCAGCCCGGGCGCCTGGGGGAAATGGCCAAAGGCTATTCCACCGGCAGGCTCCTTGCCGCCCTGGAAGCCCTCGGGGAGGCCCAGCGGCTGCTGGCGGGAAATGCCAATACCCGGCTTGTTTTGGACGTTCTTGTGGGAAAGCTCGGGCCCGATTGCCCGCGCTAAACCTTTGGCAGCAGTAGAGGAGGTGAAAGATATGGCGAAAGTTGTGGGAATTAGATTCAAACCGGCGGGTAAAATATATTACTTTGATCCAGGAGACCTGAATTTGCAGGTGGGAGAGCATGTAATTGTGGAAACGGCCCGGGGCCTGGAATACGGGGAAGTGGTGGTTGGCATCAGGGAAGTGGAGGAAGGAGACATTGTCAACCCCTTAAAGCCGGTGGTCCGGGTGGCGACACCGGAAGATGAAAAGCAGGTGGCCCTGAACAAAAAGAAGGAAAGGGAAGCCTTCCGGATCTGCCTGAATAAAATTGCCGCCCATAAATTGCCCATGAAGCTCATCGATGTGGAATACAATTTTGACAACAGCAAAATAATCTTCTATTTCACCGCCGACGGCCGGGTGGACTTCCGGGAACTGGTCCGGGATTTGGCGGCCGTCTTCCGGACCCGCATAGAACTCCGGCAAATTGGGGTCCGGGATGAGGCCAAGATGCTGGGGGGACTGGGGCCCTGCGGCCGGGTCCTCTGCTGCAAGACCTTCCTGGGTGAATTTGAACCGGTCTCCATCCGGATGGCCAAGGAGCAAAATCTCTCCCTCAATCCGGCCAAGATCTCGGGGCTCTGCGGCCGCTTGATGTGCTGCCTGAAGTATGAATCCCTCTTCTACGAAGAAGCCCGGGCGGCCCTGCCCAAGGAAGGCAGCCGGGTTATAACCCCCGAGGGACGGGGCAAGATAACGGCAGTAAATGTCCTCAGGAACACCGTCACGGTAAAGCTCCACGAAGGGGGCATGCCCCTGGAATTTCCCGTCGAAGATGTGCAGGTGGAAAAGTAGATTATTTGCCGGGTAGAGAAGGACTTTTCTGTGCAAAGTAGAATAATTAATTGTTTGAGGCACTAATATGTATAGACAGCCGCGTAGGAGGAGATAAGTGTGCGAGAAACAATCCGCCTTAGTGTAATTCTCATGGTTATCTGCGCAATAACCGGGGCAGCCCTGGCCGTGACCTACGCCCAGACCCGCCCCATTATCGAGGAGCGGGAAGCCCAGGCTTTGCAGGAAAACCTGAAGGCCCTGCTGCCCGGGGCCGATAACTTTGAAGCCCAGGGGGAAGGGGAAGACAAGGTCTTCTACCGGGGCTACAAGGGGCAGCAAGAGATGGGTGTCGTCGCCCTCTTTAACCAGGGGGGCTACGGCGGCGATATCCGGATGATGCTCGGTGTCGACAAGGGCGGAAAAATTACGGGCTTGCGGATACTGGAGCATTCGGAGACCCCCGGCCTGGGGGCCAGGATTACCGAAGATTGGTTTATCTCCCAGTTTGTCGATAAAAATGTGAACGATCCCCTGGCCATCGGCCAGGATCTGGACGGCATTACGGGGGCCACCATTTCCTCCCGTTCGGTGGCCGGCGGGGTAAAACTGGTGGCCGGGGAAATCAAGAATCAGTTCCTGGGAGCCGGCGGACCTGGCATTGATTTCAGCCGGGTACCCGACGGGACCTACCAGGGTGAAGGCCAGGGCTTCGGCGGCAAGACCCGGGTGGAAGTGGAAGTCAAGGGCGGCCGCCTGGTGGAAGTGCGGGTGGTGGAACACCACGATACCGCCGGTGTTTCCGATGTGGCCATCGACCGTATTCCCAAGAAGATGGTGGAAGAGCAGCGGGTTGACGTGGATACTGTGAGTGGTGCCACCTTCTCCAGCCAGGGTATTATCGAGGCGGTAACTAACGCCCTGCAGGAGTTTGCCGCCCCGGCCGGAGGGGGAGGAGCCGATCTCGGGTCCATACCCGATGGCACCTACACCGGCACCGGGATGGGCTTTGGCGGTCCCCTGGAAGTGGAAGTGACGGTGGCAGGGGGCAAGATCACCGCGATCAAGATCCTGAGCCACAACGATTCCCCCGGGGTGAGTGATGCGGCCATAGCCAAGATGCCTGAGAAGATTATCGAAGCCCAGCAGGTGGAGGTAGACGTGGTCACGGGAGCCACCTTCACCAGCAGGGGGATCATAGATGCGGTGACCGATGCCCTGGCGGGGGCCAAATAGGAGACGAGCTTGGGGGAGACAGGTGTCTCCCCCTTTTCATAGGGCACCCCGCCGGACGGCAAGAAGCGGCGGCCCGGCCTCCCGCCGGCACGTCGCTGCAGGGAGAAAACATGGGCGAAGCGGCAAGGAAAACAACGGGAAGGAGTAAGGGACGGGAGGGTGGCAGTGTGAAGGAGCTGGAAGGGCGCCTGGCCCGTTTAGAGAAGTATCTGGAAGCCCTCAGGGATGAGGTCAGGGAGCTCCGGGCCCTGGTCAGGGGGGAAGGGGAAGACAGGGAACCTGCTTCTGCCGCCGCTGAAGGGGCGGCCAGAAGGGGAGCCCTCCCCGGGGAAGGTTACGACAATCTGGCCCGCCTCTACCAGGAGGGATACCACATCTGCAATGTCCATTTCGGGACCCGGCGGCAGGATGGCGGCGAGTGCCTCTTTTGCATCGCCCTCCTGAAGCGGCGGGAGCCGGAAAGCTAGGGGGGAACGAGGTGCAGGATTGCCACGGGAAAGGAATCACCCTGGGTCCCACGGAACAGCTGGAGGACCTGCAGCGGTGCAATCTGAAAATAATCCAGAGCACCGATACCTTTCGCTTTGGGATCGACTCCGTTCTCCTGGCCGACTTTGCCCCCGTCCGCAGGGGCGACAAGGTGCTGGACCTGGGGACGGGAAACGGGGTCATCCCCCTCCTCCTGGCGGGCAAGCGGGAGCCGGGCCTGATCCACGGCCTGGAAATCCAGCCCCGCCTGGTGGATATGGCCAGGCGAAGTGTGGCCCTAAACGGCCTGACCGGCCTCATCACCATCATCGAGGGGGATCTCTGCTCCCCCCCGAAAACCCTGGTGCCGGGGAGCTACGACCTGGTGGTCAGCAATCCTCCCTATCTGGCCGCCGGGGGCAAAATTAACCTGCGGCCTGAGGTGGCCATTGCCCGCCACGAGATCAAGTGCACCCTGGCCGACGTCCTCCGGACCGGGGCCCGGATGCTGCGGCAGCGGGGAAAGCTGGCCCTCATCTACCGGGCGGGCCGGCTGGTGGATCTCCTGACGGCCATGCGGGCCGAGGACCTGGAACCCAAAATCCTGCGCTTTGTCCAGCCCACCAGCGAGGAGGGGCCCACCATGGTTCTAGTCCTCGGGGTCAAGGGGGCCCGCCCCCACCTGAATATCCTGCCGCCCCTGGTCATCTACGACGGGGAGGGTAACTATACCCGGGAGATACTGGATATCTACTGGGAGGAGGGAAAGCCATGAGCCAGGCTGCAACCCGTCCCGGCACCCTGTATCTCTGCGCCACTCCCATCGGCAACCTGGAAGATATCACCTTAAGGGTCCTGCGTATCCTGCAGGAGGTCCACCTGATCGCCGCCGAGGACACCCGGCGGACAAAAAAATTGCTGAACCATTACAATATCACCACCCCCCTGGTGAGCTACCACGAACACAACCGCAAGGCCCGGGGGGAGGAGCTCCTCGGCCGTCTCCAGGGCGGGGAAGACATTGCCCTGGTCTCCGACGCCGGCATGCCCGGCATAGCCGATCCCGGTACGGAACTGGTGCAGAGGGCCGTGGCCGCCGGCATTCCCCTGGTGGCCCTGCCGGGACCCACGGCCCTGATTTCGGCCCTGGTGGTGTCGGGTTTGCCCACCGACAGCTTTGTCTTTGTTGGCTTTCCGCCCCGCAAGGGCAGGGAGAGGGAAGAGTTCTTCAACACCCTGGCGGCCGAAGGGCGGACGGCGGTCTTTTACGAAGCCCCCCACCGCCTGCTGGAAACCCTCACCGACCTGAGGAAGGCGGCCGGGGACCGCTGGCTGGTGGTGGCCAGGGAACTGACCAAACAGCACGAAGAAATCCGCCGGGGCCCCATCGGCCAGCACCTGGAGCACTTCCGCAAACACCCTCCCCGGGGCGAATTCTGCCTCGTTTTATCCGGAGCCCCGGCTGGGGAAGAAGAAAACCTCACCCCCGGCCGGCTCCAAGAAGGGGTGGAACTGGTCCAGGAGCTGGTGGCCCTGGGGGTGGCAAAGAAAGAAGCCATCCGCGTAGCGGCCCGGGAAAGAAAGCTGCCCAAAAACGCCCTCTATACCGCCCTGCTGGCAATAAAAAAATAGGGGCCCAAATACAAAAACCAGGGCACCTGGAAATCAGGTGCCCTGCAAAACCTTGCTGGCTAAGTACTTATCCCGCCTGCTCCCGCATGGCTTCGAGGCAGTGGCGGCAGATGTTTTTGCCCCGGAAGGTGATTATATCGTCGGCATTGCCGCAGAACACGCAAGCCGGCTCGTATTTCTTGAGGATGATTTTATCGGCATCCACGTAGATTTCCAGGGCATCCTTTTCTTCAATAGAGAGGGTCCGCCGTAGCTCGATGGGGATAACTACTCGACCTAGTTCATCAACTTTGCGAACGATTCCCGTCGACTTGAGCATTGTTCTCCTCCCCTCACGTGATTTCGACAAGGTTCTGCAAGTAAAGTATACCAAAATTACCAAATTAAGTCAAGGATAACGGCAATTTTTTCATAGAAAGGAACTTGCTGTAAGTTTTCCGTAAAAAATTGCCAACCGTGCCTCTCGACTCTAATTAATTCTTCCGCCCGGCGAAGGATAATTATTGTCCGGGAGCGAAGAATGTTAAAAAGGGTACCTGTTCAGAAGGAGGGTTCGCGATGGACTTGGGCTTAAAGGATAAGGTAGCTCTGGTCACCGGCGGTTCCCGGGGCCTGGGCCGGGCTATCTGCCTGGGCCTGGCTGCCGAAGGAGCGAAGGTAATTGTCCACTACGGGCGCAACCAGGAGGCGGCGGCGGAAGTGGTGGAGAAAATAAGGGCCATGGGCTCCGAAGCGGTGAGCCTGCAGGCGAACCTGGAAGACCGGGAGGCGGTAAGGGCGCTGATACCCCGGGCCATAGAAGCCTTTGGCCACCTGGATATCCTGGTCAACAATGCCGCCGTCTGGCCCACAGCCTGGGTTAAGGATATGGATGAGGACCACTGGCGGCGGACCATCGAGATCAATCTCACCGCCCCCTTCATCTTCTGCCGGGACATGGTCAACCACCTTCTCCAGCGGGGCGTCAGGGGCAAGATCCTCAACATTACCTCCCAGGCCGCCTTCCATGGTTCTACCACCGGGCATGCCGATTATGCCGCCAGCAAGGCCGGCCTGGTCACCTTTACCCGCTCCCTGGCCAGGGAAGTGGCCCGGGCCGGCATCAACGTCAATACCCTGGCCCCGGGCATAGTGGAGACAGATCTCATTAAACCGGCTCTGGAAAAGAACCGGCAAAAATATCTGGACCGCATTCCCCTGGGCCGGATCGCCACCCCGGAAGAAGTGGCGGCCGTGGCCGTCTTCCTGGTCTCGGAACTCGCCTCCTACATCACCGGGGCCACCATCGACGTCTCCGGCGGCATGCTCATGCACTAAAGAATAGCAAAAAAATGTCGTCGACCTCCGGTAATGTAAAAACCCCGGGGGATCGACGACAGTTTTTTCTTAAGGAAAATCCCTATTTTACTGGCTTCTCTCCCGATCGGTTATTTCTATTTGCAGTTCTTTCCACACCTTTACAAAATTAAAGAAATTCGATTATAATTGAGACAAAACGAGTTTTCAGTCTTCCTATGAGGAATTGAAACTTTTAGCTCCAAATTTGGTCTTTTTGGTCTTTTCATTGTTTTCAGTCTTCCTATGAGGAATTGAAACACAGTCTTTCCAGTAACTTTTCCATTTTAGCCTTCGTTTTCAGTCTTCCTATGAGGAATTGAAACCCTCTTCCCTCATTCTTTGCTCTTTGTTCATCCTTCCGTTTTCAGTCTTCCTATGAGGAATTGAAACACAGACTTGCTGTATAATGATAGTAACCAATAATAGGTTTTCAGTCTTCCTATGAGGAATTGAAACTCATAATTTTTTAAACTACATTGGAATGTCCAGTATCGTTTTCAGTCTTCCTATGAGGAATTGAAACCCGATGTGGAACAAGGTAAATGGGAAGGCGTTCTGGTTTTCAGTCTTCCTATGAGGAATTGAAACTATACATATATCCCTTATATTGGCAGCTCAAACTCGTTTTCAGTCTTCCTATGAGGAATTGAAACAGGGCCGACGGAGCCATAACGTACTGACAAAGATCACGTTTTCAGTCTTCCTATGAGGAATTGAAACGACGGAATGGTACGGTACAAATTGGAAACACTGTTTTCGTTTTCAGTCTTCCTATGAGGAATTGAAACACATGGGAATACGGATTTTGAAAGTGGGTTTGATCGGTTTTCAGTCTTCCTATGAGGAATTGAAACCATCGCGCCGATTTTACATTGCACCGTTTTTATATGTTTTCAGTCTTCCTATGAGGAATTGAAACTCGGATTGCCGAATTTTATCAAGTTGCGATTTCAAAGTTTTCAGTCTTCCTATGAGGAATTGAAACCGAAAACTCTCCGCTTGCGCCGGAAGAATCTCGAACAGTTTTCAGTCTTCCTATGAGGAATTGAAACCATCTACAAGCACCCGGGCTTTGAGGTGCGAAATTTGTTTTCAGTCTTCCTATGAGGAATTGAAACTATTTCCGTATCGGCACTTCGTTGCGGAGATGACCGGTTTTCAGTCTTCCTATGAGGAATTGAAACTCGGGCTAAGGCTTCCTCCATGCGCCAAGTGGCTTCGTTTTCAGTCTTCCTATGAGGAATTGAAACTGGTCCCGAAGCTGCTCGCGGATCTCTTCATGTGCGTTTTCAGTCTTCCTATGAGGAATTGAAACGGGCCATGCGCAACTACGGTTACTACCGGGAGGAAGAGTTTTCAGTCTTCCTATGAGGAATTGAAACCTTCACCAACCGG
The DNA here is from genome assembly GCA_012842325.1 of Bacillota bacterium. Lineage (GTDB taxonomy): Bacteria > Bacillota > DTU030 > DTU030 > DTU030 > DTU030. The sequence continues at coordinate 7,274 of DUTA01000066.1, forward strand.
GTTGTAGTATTTTTCCACGAGTTTTGTTTTCAGTCTTCCTATGAGGAATTGAAACCTTTTTCCGTTGATATATTCAATATTCGGGATAACACGTTTTCAGTCTTCCTATGAGGAATTGAAACCTTCGTCATCATCTTCTTCAGGTTCAGATTCCGTGTGTTTTCAGTCTTCCTATGAGGAATTGAAACCCTTTTTCAAAGTTAATTCGTCTTACATTTTCCTTCGTTTTCAGTCTTCCTATGAGGAATTGAAACCAAATTTTTCCTGTTCCTTTATCGCTTCTTCAACTAGTTTTCAGTCTTCCTATGAGGAATTGAAACACATATGCCCGAAAGGTTTCCATGTCGTCTTCACTTGTTTTCAGTCTTCCTATGAGGAATTGAAACATATTGGGGAATAATGAGGAGATGTAAGCACTAACCGTTTTCAGTCTTCCTATGAGGAATTGAAACA
>DUTA01000067.1 GCA_012842325.1 Bacillota bacterium
GGCGCCTGATCACCAACGGAGTCACGGGCTTACCCCCTTCACAACCCCATCACCGCCCGGGACTTCCGGCATGGGCTTTTTTGGGCAGCAACCAGCCGGCCAACCTGGCCGCGGTTTCACCTTCCTCCGCCTCCCCGGCCTGGGGTTCTGGTCCATGGACAGGAGCAGGGGAATCGGCGACGGCCAGATATCTTACCTCCTGACAGGGGATCATACCCAGTTCTTCCCGGGCCACCCTTTCAATTCGCTCCAGGGAAGCCAGATAAGCTGCCTGACGTTCCAGGTCCCGCTTTTCCCGTTCCAGGGTTTCAATCCGTCCCTTCATACTGCTTATCTGCAGGTTCAGATGGGCCAGGAGGGCATACTGGGATAAATAAAGGAGGGCCGTCAGAACTACCAGGGCAAGGACAATCCCATAAACCGCCATGGGGCTGAGCCGCAGGCGGCGCTGTTTCCACACCCGGCCTTGGACATGTGGTTCCTGCACCCGGGGTTTTTGATAAGCTACAGCCGTATTGCCTCTGGTTATAACCAAAATTATTCACCCCCCTCGGTCTTTAGAACACCTGCTCTCTTTTCCGCCACCCGCAGCTTGGCGCTCCGGGCCCTGGGATTTTCCTGGACTTCCTCAGCGGTAGGGATTACCGGCCGCCTGGTTAAAACCTCAAGGAGGGGCTGCCGGCCGCAAACACAGGCGGGAAATTCCGGCGGGCAGGTGCATCCCCGGGCCAGGCGATGAAAGGTTCGCTTTACAATCCTGTCCTCCAGGGAGTGGAAGGAAATTACACAGAGCCGCCCACCGGGCTTTAGGAGTTGAACGGCGGTCTCCAGGGCCGGGGCCAGGGAGTCGAGTTCCTCATTGACGGCTATCCGCAAAGCCTGGAAGGTGCGGCGGGCTGGATGGGGACCCTCCTTTCGCGCCCCCGCCGGTACTGCCTGTTTTATAACCGCAACCAGTTCGCCCGTTGTTTTCAACTTCGCCCTCTTGCGGGCAGCAACTATGAATTGGGCTATCCTGGCCGCCCAACGCTCCTCCCCGTATTCCCACAGAATCCGGGCCAGTTCTTCCTGGGGAAGTTCGTTGACCAGGTGGGCGGCCGTTATGGTTTGCCGGGGATCCATCCGCATATCCAGCGGTCCGTCCTGGTGATAGGAAAAACCCCGCTCTGCCCGCTCCAGCTGGGGAGAAGAAACTCCCAGATCGAAGAGTATTCCATCCACTTCCTGCACACCCAGGGGAGCGATGAGGTGGGCCAAATCGCGAAAATTGCCCTGGATAAAGGAAACCATGGCGCCGTAGGGAGCCAACCGTCTTCTTGCCGCCTCCAGGGCGGCGGGATCCCGGTCGATTCCCAGCAGGCGGCCGCCGGGTTTTATTCGCTCCAGTATTGCCGCGGCATGGCCGCCGCCTCCCAGGGTACAGTCGATATAGATGCCGCCGGGAATGCAGCGGAGCCAGGCAATGGTCTCTGCCAGTAAAACCGGTTTATGCACATAATCCATAGCTCTTTCGCCCTCCAGCCGGCAGCAAGTCCTTTACAATTCCAGATCAACAATTTTTTCCGCGATTTCCTCATAGGCTTGCTCCGCTTTGCTGCTGTAGGCACGCCATCCTTCCTCGCTCCAAACCTCAACCCGGTTGGACACCCCGATGACCACCACATCCTTTTCTATGCCGGCGTATTCCCGCAGGTTTGGGGGAAGGAGAATCCTTCCCTGTCTGTCCATTTCACATTCCGTTGCCCCGGAGAAGAAAAAACGGACAAAGGCCCTGGCATCTGCTCTGGTGAAGGGAAGGGCTTTCAGCTTTTGCTCCAGATTTGACCACTCTTCCCGGGGATATAAAAAAAGGCAACTGTCCAGACCCTTGGTGGCAACAAAGGAAGGACCCAACCCTTCCCTGAATTTTACGGGGATGATGAGCCTTCCTTTACTGTCAATAGTATGGCGGTATTCCCCCATGAACATGTCCGTCACTCCACTCGCTGGACATTGCCCTCCACTTTTCCCCACTTCACCCCACATAATATCATTCGCTGCCCTTCCCCGATTTCCTGCCCGCCGGGGAAATACTTCCAAATATTTTTTCACTTATTCCCATAAAAAAAACCCGACAAAACCGGGTTTAAGTAAATTTTACCAAATCCCTGACCTGTACACCCCCGGGACCGATGCGTCCCGGGGGCCAGGACTCCTATTGCTGCGCCGGCAACCGGCAGCCCCGGGGGAGACAAAAAAGTCGCCCTTCTTCCATCTTCCCCCGGGGGAGGAGAATAAACCGCCAACCCTGCCAAGGACAGGCAGAAATTATATTAGCATATTTTTACCTAATATGATATACTATTTACCGATATAAAGGTAATGTGATATATCAAAGGAGGCGCATTGGGAAAATGGTGAAAATAGCTATCAATGGGTTTGGCCGGATCGGGAAAAATTTACTGCGTATTCTCCTTGCAAAGGGGGACCCCAATCTCACCATCGCTGCCATCAATAGTCCCTCCGGTCCCGAAAAACACGCCACTTTATTCAAATATGACTCCGTATATGGAATATACCCGGGAAAGGTTTGCAGTACCAAAGATTCCCTCCTCATCGACGCTGTTGCCATCCCCTTCCTGCAGGAAAAGGAGCCCGAAAACCTGCCCTGGAAGGATATGGAAGTTGATATAGTTATCGAAGCCTCGGGCCGTTTCCGGGACCGGGAGGGGGCCCAAAAACACATCGAGGCCGGCGCCAAAAAGGTTGTTATCACAGCGCCGGCCGCGGATCCGGACCTGACAGTTGTGATGGGGGTTAATCACCAGGAATACATACACCCAAGGCATGTTATCATTTCCGCCGCTTCCTGCACAACCAACTGCCTGGCCCCCGTGGCCAAGGTCCTGCAGGACAACCTGGGGATAGAGCACGGCTTTATAACCACCATCCACGCCTATACAGGAGACCAGCAGCTCGTCGACAAACCCCACAAAGATCCCCGCCGGGCCCGGGCCGCCAACCTCTCCATCATCCCCACGACAACGGGGGCCGCCAGGGCCATCGGAGCCGTACTGCCTGAACTGAAAGGGAAACTCGACGGGATTTCCTGCCGGGTTCCCACCCCCTCCGGTTCCCTGGTGGATCTGGTGGTGGAGGTTAAGAAACCCACGACCATCGATGAGGTAAATGGGCTCTTTGCCCAGGCCGCCCAAAAGGAACTCCGGGGAATCCTGGAATTCACCCTGGAGCCCCTGGTATCGGTAGATGTGATCGGCAATCCCCACTCGGCCATCGTCGACGGCCTCTCCACCATGGTCATCGATAAAAAGCTGGTGAAGATCCTGGCCTGGTATGATAACGAATACGGTTATGCCAATAGGGTTATCGATCTTATCGAATATCTTGCCGTGGCAAAGGAAGAAGAGAAAAGGATTGCGTAACAACCAAAGAAAACGCCCTCTCCCAAGCCCGCTTTTGTCATTGGGGCTTCAGCTTTCGCCCTTTGCGCCCGGAAATTCCTTTAAAAGTGTCGGGGCCGGTGGTCCCCGGTCTTTTTTTATACCATTATTTTCCTGCCGGCGGCATCTTCCCAAGCTGGTTCAGCGCCCCAGAAAATGGTATCATATAAGCAATATAACCTGGGAAAAGTCAGGCCAGGGGAGATAAAGGAGATGGCCCAACGGGCAGGGGTGCCGCGGTGGAATAGAGGACCAAGAAAGGCATCCAGCAAGCCGGCAATCTTCGAGAAGCAGCGCAATGTCAGCGGAGGTGAGAGCCGATGGGTAGACAAAACTTAAAATACCGGAGGCAAAAGGTAAAGAGGGAACACCATCTTCTGCCGGGCCTGGCCCCCATCCTGGAGGAAATAGCCAGCCATCCGGCGGTGAAATCCATAATACCGGCCCGCATCAACAGCGCCGTCAGGGGATCGGGAGTGCAGCTTTTCTGGAAGTACAAAACCCCAACGGGCGTCAAGCTTCTGGCCAAAGCGGGGGGCGGAGTGCAAGAAATCTTTGTTGTCACCGGGGAACCGGAAACCCTGCGGAAATTACTTGAAGAATATAAGTAAAGGGCCGGCGATGGGGTATATTCTGGCTGAAAAGGGGCAAAATAGAATTAATTTGCCGTAATCAAAACTATTTAACCCTTTTGCCGGTGAAGGGCAGGAAATGACCCGGCGCTGGAGAATATATCCAGAAAAAGACGCCGTGAAGGGAAGAACAGAAAGGAGGGAAACTATGGGGACGGTTGTAGTCATGGGAACCCTGGATACCAAGGGAGCAGAACTCCAGTACGTGCAAAGGGTCATTGCCGAAAGCGGGCTGAACACCCTGCTGGTGGATACCGGCGTCCTGGGAACCCCCGGCATCAAGGCAGATATCCCCCGGGAGGAAGTGGCAAGGGCAGGGGGCCAGGAATTGAGCCAGCTGGTGGAAAAGGGAGACCGGGGCGAAGCCGTAACGGTAATGACCGCCGGGGCAGCCAAGATCGCCCGCCGGCTCTATGATGAGGGCAGACTCCAGGGAATAATCAGTTTGGGCGGCTCAGCGGGCACCACCATCGGCACTGCTGCCATGCGGGCCCTGCCCGTCGGCGTCCCCAAGGTCATGGTCTCTACCCTGGCTTCGGGAGATACCCGCCCCTATGTTGACACCAAGGATATCTGCATGATGTATTCTGTCGTTGACATCGCCGGCCTCAATCGCCTCTCAAAGACCATCCTGGGGAACGCGGCCCGGGCCATTGCCGGCATGGTTGCCAATGCCGGGGAAGAAGACGTAGCAGATGACAGGCCCCTGATCGGCGCCACCATGTTTGGCGTGACCACACCCTGCGTGACGAAGGCCAGGGAATACCTGGAAGCCAAGGGCTTTGAAGTTCTGGTCTTCCATGCCACCGGCACCGGGGGAAGGGCCATGGAAGATCTCATTTACGACGGCTTTATCACCGGGGTCCTCGACATCACCACCACCGAATGGTGTGATGAATTGGTCGGCGGCGTCTTGAATGCAGGCCCCCACCGTCTGGAAGCGGCCGGCAAAATGGGCATCCCCCAGGTGGTATCCCTGGGTGCCCTGGACATGGTCAATTTTGGTCCTCTGGAAACGGTGCCGGAAAAATTCCGCCACAGACGCCTCTATAAACACAATCCCACCGTCACCCTCATGCGGACTGAGCCCGATGAATGTGCTGAGCTGGGACGGATTATCGCTGAGAAACTCAACGCCGCCACGGGACCCACGGCCCTGGTGATTCCCCTGAAGGGTGTTTCCTTAATCGACCGGGAAGGACAGCCCTTCTGGCATCCCGAAGCAGATCAGGCCCTGTTCAATGCCATCCGGGAAAATATCGGTCCCAATGTACGGCTCATCGAGATGGATACCGACATTAACGATCCGGAATGCGCCCTGACCATGGCCAAATTGCTTGAGGAAATGATGAAGGAAAAGAAAGGAGGAAATTAGAATGGCTTTTATCAGCCGAGCCGAAGCCCTGGCCAAGATTAAAAGTGAGATAGCGGCGGGCAGACCCATTATCGGTGCTGGAGCGGGAACGGGCATCTCGGCCAAGTGTGCGGAAGCAGGGGGAGTTGACCTGATAATCATCTACAACTCCGGCCGTTACCGGATGGCCGGGCGGGGCTCCCTGGCGGGCCTTCTCCCTTACGGCGATGCCAACGCCATCGTCGTTGATATGGCCAAGGAGGTCCTCCCCATTGTGAAGAAGACCCCGGTACAGGCCGGAGTCTGCGGGACCGACCCCTTCCGGCTTATGGACGTTTTCCTGAAGCAGCTCAAAGAAATGGGCTTTACCGGGGTGCAAAACTTCCCCACCGTGGGGCTCATCGACGGCGTCTTCCGGCAAAACCTGGAAGAGACCGGCATGGGCTACGACCTGGAAGTAGAAATGATCGCCAGGGCCCATAAACTCGATATGCTCACCACGCCCTACGTCTTTACCCCGGAAGACGCAGAAAAGATGGCAGAAGCCGGGGCCGACATCCTGGTGCCCCATGTGGGCCTGACCACCAAGGGAACCATCGGCGCGGCAACCGCCGTAACCCTGGAAGAAGCGGCAAAACGGGTCCAGGCCATGCACGATGCCGCCAAGAGGATAAATCCCGACATTATCGTCCTCTGCCACGGAGGGCCAATAGCGGAGCCGGAAGATGCCCAGTATATCCTCGAACACACCGAAGGTATCGTCGGCTTCTTCGGTGCCTCCAGCATCGAACGCCTCCCGACAGAAGTGGCCATCACCGAGCAGGTGAAGAAATTTAAGTCCATCAAGTTCTGAAACAACGGGGGCCCTGCCCCCGTTGTTCCCTTTCAAGGATGCAATTCTCTACCCGCCCTATCCCGGATAGGGCGGATTCCTGAACCTGTTTCTTCCCGGCCCGGTTTCAAACCGGGACAATTGATGACCCGGAGGGTACCCCTGCCCCAAAGTTTAAACCGCCATCACCAGGGTGACGGCGGTTTTGCCTGTTTGCCCTTCCCTAACTGACATCGGTAAGTATACGCCGCTCCAGCTTCCGAACAGCTTCCGTGGGGCTTTTGCCGACTTCTTCGCGGAAACCGGCCCCGGTGCAATAGGCAACCCAACGCTTGGCAGGCGCATTCCTGGGTTCCAATGCTACTTCAATGACATATTCCCTGCCATTGATTCGACGTCTTAATTCCATTGCCCAGCGTTACCTCCTTCCATATATTCTTCTTGTTCTTACAATTTTTGCGACTACTTTATATTATATACCAAAATACACCGGATCACAAGATCAGACCATTTATCGTTTAGTCTTATGGCAGGGTAAGGATTTCTACGTAGAGGGGATAGGAAGGGTCACTGCTGTCTCCCCGCACATAAACCAGCCGGTCTGCCCGGCATTGGAAACTGTTCTTCCAGCCGCCGTTATTTGTCAGTTGTATGGGCCGTCCCCCGGGGTCGACGGCATAGATCTCCGTATACAATTCTCCCTTGCCTTCATCCGCCAGGACCCTGCCGACAAGGATCTGCCCCTTGTGCCACAGTACCGGCTCATCGATGGCTTCCTGGATGGTAAAGAGCACCCTTTCTTTCTGCCTGTCGATCACAAGAAGGGAGGAACTGCCGTCGGCCTCATAGCGGTACAGGCAAATCTGTTCCCCGGTGGGGGACCAACCGGCCAGGGAAAACCATTCTCCCTCCAGGGAAGTCAACTGGCGCAGTTCGCCCGTTTCCAAATCCGCCTCCCAAAGACCTTCCCAGCTAAAATCCGCCCCCCAGGGACTTGCATTCTCCTCTTCCCAGCGGGCCGACAAAAAAGCGAGGCGCCGGTCATCGGGGGACCACACCGGTGCTCCCACCTGCCCCCCCGGCACCCCGTACCGGGAGAGGGAGTTGTCCGGGAGGGAAAAGACGTTGAGAAATGTCGCGGGAGGGAGGGCGCCATCTTCCGCCATGTACAGGTCATAACCTCCCTGTTGCCTTACTCCCGTCAGGAAGGCCAACTTTTCATCGGTGGAGGACCAAAGGGGAAAGAAATGATAATCGGCACTGGCAATTATCTGTTTCTCCTGCCCCGTCCTGGTATCCAGGAGGAAGAGGCCATTCTTATCGTCTACCACCTGGTAGTAGACAACATAGCGGCCTGTCGGGGAAAAGGATACCTGGAAAAGACCGTTCCTCTGGGGAAGCCCCCTGCGCACCAATCCCTTCTCCCCTGTCTCCCCATCAATCCGCCACAGTTCCCCCGTCCTGTGGACCAGGAGGTAACCATCGGCGGTCAGTTTTAATTGGCCCAGGCCAATCTGACCACCGGGCAACCAGGCTACTTCCCGGGCGGACATTTCTTCAATCCGGCCGATAAAAATCCCGTTAGAGCCGGAATAGGGGCCGCTGGTCTGGGGGCTGTCCACGGCATAATACAGTTTTTCACCTTCCGGAGACCAGCCCAGCAACTGCAGGCTGAGAAAGCCCTCTTCCGGCGGCGGCGGTTCAATGGTCAGAACCCGTTCCAGCCGGCCGCTGTCATAATCAAGGATCCATATGCCATAGCCGTCGCGGTAGCCGCTGAGGGCCAACTTTTTCCCGTCCGGCGACCATTCCAGCTGGGGTAAGATTCCGAAAAAGGGCCCCAGGGTATACAAATTTCCACTGCCGCTTTGCTCAACCTGCTCCTCCCTGCCGGCTTCCGGCTCCGGGAAAGGGGCAAGGGGAAAGGTTCCACCATCACCCTCCGCCGGGGGCACAGCCCCAGCGCTGGGCTCCCCCCCCGTCTCGATCCCCTGCGGGGGCTGTTCAACCCCGGGAGGCTCTCCATTCCTGCACCCTGCAAGGAGCAGCAGGCAAAGGAGCAGCAAAAAGAATGAATAAGTGCGCCCCGACATCTGTCAATCCCTCTCCTCCGGTAACCTTCTCCCTCTATTGTAACTGCCCGCTGCCCTCCCGGGGGTAAAAAAATTGTAAATTTTTAGCCTCCGAGCAAACCCAGGAGTTTTTTGTAAACCTGAGCCTGAAGCTCTTTTTTTCCCCTGAAATCTATTTTGGCCAACCTGCCTCCTTCGCCTTCCAGGAGCAAAATGTTGCCCGCCACCCTAATGAGCTTCACTTCCCCCAGGAAGAAAACTTTAGCACCTATACCCAATATTCCCCTTTGCAAGAAATATATGCGGCGATTTGTAACCACCACAGCCTGCCTGGGCGTAAGCTGCAGTGAGATCACCGTCAGTTCCGCCAGGTCCACCCGCCGGCGGAGGGCAGCGGCAAAAGGGGGGGCAAGCTCTTCCAGGAGCGCAAACACACCATCCACCCCAATCTCCATAATTGTAAAAAAAGAAGCTGTTATGACAACAGCTTCAAAACACCAGGAAAGCTCGATTAATCAATAACAACAAAGCCCCCTGTCTTCACGACAGACAGCCCAACCAACCCTTTTCTCCTGATCTGAAAGCCGCTTTACAACAGCTTCTGACAGGGTCCGATTATTCCTCGGGTGTCGGCGCTCCCACAGGGCAGACGTCGGCACAGGTGCCGCAATCGATGCAGAGCTCAGGATCGATCACAAAGATGTCACCTTCGCTGATAGCTTCCACGGGGCACTCCTGCTGACAGGCACCACATGCGATGCACTCATCAGAAATGCGGTAGGCCATGTAGTACACCTCCATTTGTTTGGTAGTAACTCCACATATATATTCGCACTCACCGGGGGAATTCCTCTTTTGCCCAGAAAAATATTAGCAACAGGAAAATAACCGTAGCTAATCAACCCCAACAGGCCATTTATGTAGTATAATGGTAGTCATATACGCCAGGAAATTAATTGGCCAAAAAGGGGGTGAGAATCTTGGACAAAGGCCAAAACACAGATAACCGCGCTATTACCATCAAACTTTTGCAACAAAGGGGAGTAAGCATAGAAGATATAGCCAGGCTGGTACTGGAACTACAAAAGGGCTATTATCCCGACCTGACCTGCGAAGAATGCCTCGATAGCGTTCTTAGGGTATTAAACAAAAGGGAAGTACAAAACGCCATTCTCACAGGGATTACTCTGGATATGCTCACAGAAAAAAATCTCATTGATGAACCCCTTGCCTCCATCCTCCGCAACGACGATAGCCTCTACGGCATTGATGAAATCCTGTCTTTGAGCATTGTCAATGTTTATGGTTCTATAGGTCTTACCAATTTTGGTTACCTTGATAAGGTCAAACCGGGGATCATCGGCAGCATCAACGACAAGAAAAACAGTGCAAAAAACAGGGTCAATACCTTCCTGGATGATATTGTCGCAGCTATTGCCGCCGCCGCTTCGGCCCGCATTGCCCACCGGGTCAGGGCGGTGCCAACCGATGACTGATAATTAGAATCCCTCCCTCAACCTTACCCCGCCCTCCGGGGCCACCCAGGAGACGGTTTCTTCCCATACCTCCCGCAGGCGGCGCCAGTCCGCCTCGGTTAAGTAGGGGTCGGACCCGTTTTCCCAGGCCAGCAGTGCTTCCTGGACGGGGAGAACCCTGTATTTTAACCTGCCGTCTACCCGGTACCGGTGTACCCAGGTGGGGATATATTCCACCGCCTTGATCCCCTTCTCATTCCTGGTTAAATTCTTTTCCAGGGTCACAAAAAGGATCATCCCGCTATCCTGGTACCGGTCCCGCTGGTTGGAAATAAAATTGCCCTGGGAGTAGGCCACGACCCGCTGGCCGTCCTCCCCGGAAAACACCTTTACCGGCTGCAGGACGTGGGGGTGGCTGCCCAGGATAATATCTGCTCCCCGGGAGAAAAGATAATTCACCAGTTCTTCTTGCTCGGGAGTAGGGCTGCGCTGGTATTCGTTCCCAAAATGCAGCAGGACAACAATCCAATCGGCTCCCCCTTCCCTGGCCCTGATCAGGTCCTGGGCCATCTCTTCCCAGTCGATCAGTTTAACCAGATATTCCTTTCCTTCCGGCAGGGGAATCCCATTGGTTCCGTAGGTATAGGCAAGGAAGGCCAGGCGTTGACCCTCCCTTTCCAGCATGGTGATACTCTGCCTCTCCTCCCAACTGCGGTAGGTTCCCACCGCCGTCAAGCCGTGGGCCGCCAGGTGATCCAAAGTGCGCAGCACCCCCTTTTCCCCCCGGTCAAGGGCATGATTGTTGGCGGTACTTACCAGATGGAAGCCGGCCCACTTTAAAGCCGCGGCCAATTCAGCCGGACTATTAAAGCGGGGATAACCGGAGTAACCCAGTTCCGGCCCGGCCAGGGTTGTTTCCAGATTGGCCACCGCAATATCGGCAGCGGCCAGCAGGGGCTTAACCGGAACAAAGCAAGGGGTAAAATCGTATTCCCCCCGTTCCGGGTCAAAGGCTGCCTTCACCTGGGGCATATGGGCCATGATATCACCGACACTGGCAAGGGTAATGGTGGTGATAACCTCCGGCGGCGGCTCCGGTTCCACTATGGCCACGGGCTCCGTGGTTACCTGTACGGCAGGTTCCTTGTCCAACCAGAGGAGGCCGAGCAGCACCAAGGTGGCCAGGAGGACCAGGGCGGCCAGGATAACGTTCTTTTTCATGTCTTTTCCTCACCCCCACCGGTAACATTCCCCATTGACGACAATATTCCTCCTTTCCCCGCCCCAGATAAAAAATAGAGGCCTGTAGGTACAGACCTCAATAATTATCATAACTGGGAAGCTCTATCTCATAACTAGTAAGCTTTGTCCTGGGCGAGAATACGACCGGTGAAAGCCCCAATGAGAAAACGCTGGGCATCAGGTGTCCCCATACCGGCCCGGCTGAGGCGAACCTCCCAGAGGAGGGTGTCCCGCTCCAGGACAAGGCCTATCCCCACCAGCTCGGTCCGGTAATTGACCTGGCTCCGGGCTATGGCAAGGGCCTGTTCCGGAGTAATCTGGGCCACTTGTACCTGACCGTTTTTAATCCTGCCCCTTTCCACCACCGTACCGTCTTTTTCCCGGATGGTCACATAGATGCGTTCGGCAGGATCGGCACCCCTCTGGGCCATATTGACCGTCCAGAGGCCGGAATTTTTCATGTGGGCCGTTGCCTTGACCTCCACAGGCCGGGCCACTTCCCCCCGGGCGATTTCGACGGCCTTCTTCCAGTCTACGGGGCCCGGTTTAGGAGCTGCAGGAACCTTATTGACCTTATAATCCAAGACCCGGCCCGTCAGCAGGTCCACCATTACCTGATGGATAGTGGTTTCCCCACGGTTCTTTTCCTGCAATTTAACCTCCCAGACAACCTTTCCCCAAAGAATGGTCAGGCGCACCGAGGTCAATTCCACCTGCCGGCGGGGAATAAAGTTCCTGGCAATCTTTACCGCTTCCTCTTCCCCCACCAGCCGCAGCTTAATCTGATGGTGGAGCGCATCCTGGCTGTGCCTTGCCGGCTCAGCTATGACCGGGGAAGCCGCCAAAACTCCCTGGCCACCGAGAAGAATTATCAGGGCAGTAACCACAAAGATTACGGAAAAACTTCTTTTCATCCCATTTCCCTTCTTTCTTCGTTTTAGTATAGTGACTGCAGCTGCTAATCCAGGTTCCTTTTCTCCCCCCTTTCCCCTGTACTACTTTAGACAGGGGGAGAGAAGCTTAAGTTCCTGGTACTTTCTGGACTGGCATCCGGAAGAAGGGAAAGGGGAACTCGCCGCAACCCCCTTACCGGGCACGGCTGCCGTGATGGACAAGGGAGGCAAAAACCAGGGAACAGAACTTGGAGTAGGCAGAATCGGCCCGGGAGGGGAGGACAACAGGAGCCCGGCTCCCCATGACGATGCCCGCCATGGTACCCCCGGCCAGGAAGGACAATGATTTACCCAGGACATTGCCTGCCTCAATATCCGGCACCAGGAGAATATCGGCCTCACCGGCAACGGGGCTCTTGATCCCCTTCTGGCGGGCGGCCTTCACGTCCACGGCATTATCCAGGGCCAGGGGACCGTCCACAATGGCTCCCCCTATCTGGCCCCGCTCGGCCATTTTGGCCAAACTGGCCGCATCGACGGTGGCCGGCATCTGGGGATTGACAACTTCCACCGCTGCCAGGAGGGCCACCCTGGGCTGGTCATAGCCCAGAGCTTTCACGGCGTCAATGCTGTTCTGCAGGATCTGCATTTTTTGCATCAGATCCGGGGCAATATTTACTCCCCCGTCGGTCATAAACAGAAGACGGGGAAAATGGGGCAAGTCGAAGGCGGCCACATGACTCAACAGTTTCCCCGTCCGCAAACCGTAGTCAGGATTTAAGACGGCCTTTAAGAATACGGAAGTGCTCACCATACCCTTCATGACCACGTCTGCTTCACCGCTGCTGACCAGCTCTACCGCCTTCCGGGCACTGGCCACGGCATCGGGTGCTTCCACCAGGACACAATCATCCAGGGAAAGGCCTATGGTTGCAGCCTGGGCCCGCACCTGGTCTTCCCGGCCGACCAAATAAGGTATAATGAGGCCCTCCTCCTTGGCCAGCTTTATCCCTTCCTGCACCTCCTTATCTTCCGCCGCCGCCACGGCCACCCGGGCCGGCGGGTATTCCCTGGCCCTTTCTATTAACTGGGGAAAATCCTTTATTGGCATTGTTCAGCCTCCTCACCCACATATTGCTTTGCCTCTTCCTGCCCGGTTAGGACCCGCAGCGCCCCTTCCGCCAGGGCGGTCATCTCCTCTTCTCCGGGGTAGATGAGGACAGGGGCAATAAAACCGACCCGCTGCCGGAGCCTCCCGGTAATGTACCGGGAATGGGCAAGCCCCCCCGTTAATACTATCCCATCTACCTGCCCTTCCAAAACCGCCGCCATGGCACCGATGCATTTGGCAATTTGCAGAATCATGGCTTCCAAAACCAGCTGGGCCTCCCTGTCCCCCTTCTGAATGCGCCCTTCCACTTCCTCTATGTCGGCCGTGCCCAGATAGGAACAAACCCCGCCCTGGCGCAGGACCAGATTCAAGAGTTCTTCCCTGGTATACCGGCCGGAAAAGCACAGGTTTATTAAATCGGTTGTCGACAATCCCCCTGCCCTCTCGGGGGAAAAGGGCCCTTCGTGATTGGAATTTTCCACATCGACCAGGCGGCCCTGCCGCTGGGCGTAAATGGAGATACCCCCACCCAGGTGCGCCAGGATCAGGTTGGTTTTGCCGTACTCTTTACCCAGGTCCCGGGCGGCCAGGCGGGCAACTCTCCTGACATTGAGGGCATGGCCCAGGCTGCGCCGCTTAATGGCTTTGAAACCGGAGAGGCGGGAAACATCTTCCATTTCATCTACCGCGATTGGATCCACAACATAGGCCGGTATGCCGTATTGCTGGCTGATGACATGGGCAATCAGCCCCCCCAGGTTGGCAGGGTGCTGTCCCTGGACCCCCTCCCGGAGATCGGCCAGCATTTTTTCGTTCACTTCATAGGTGCCCCCCGCCAGGGGGTGCAGCATGCCCCCCCTACCCACTACAGCGTGGAGGGTGGTCAGGGCTATGCCCTTTTTCTCCAGCTCCTCCTTGATTATTTTGTACCGGAAGTCGAATTGGTCCACTACCCTGGCAAAACTGAGGATTTCTTCCCGGGTATGGTTTATTTTCTCAGAGAGTATCCTTTTGCTGCCATCATAAACGGCAATTTTGGTAGAGGTAGACCCGGGATTGATTACCAGGATCCGGTATTTTTCTGTCCCTTGCATCCTGCCCTTTTCAGCTCCTTTCCCAGTTTTCTTGCGCCAAGAAGCAAGCCTTTTAGTTACCTTTGCAATATTCGCTCTAATTATTTCAATTCCTTCCCCAAAAGCCGGCCTTCCCCGGCCAAAACAAAAAGCACCGGCCACGCCGGCACCACGAGAACTCAGCCCGTCACCCACCCACTGTCAGCGAAAAGAGGGGACGGTCAGCCTGGTACGGTTGGACGCCCGGTACCCTTTTGCCCTGAATTCCTTGCAAAAAGAAGAACCAGCCAGCTGGTTCTTCAAATGCAATAGATCCCGCCTTCCCGGGCCAGATCTGCCTGGGGGCATACTTCCCTTGCTTCGGCCAGCAATCCTTCCTCGTCCCCCTCGGGGTTCAGGTGGGTGAGGAGCAGCTTCTCCACCCCCGCCTCCCTGGCCAGGGTGGCCGCCTGATGAGCTGAAAGGTGATTCCCCCTGCCTGCCTCCACCTCCCAGTGCCGGTAGTTTGCCTCACAAAGAAAGAGGTTGGCGCCGGCGATAAAGGGCACCAGCTCGTCAAAGTACTCTGTATCAGCCGAATAGGCAAATTGCCTCCCTCCCCCGGCAAGCCCCACAGCTAAGGTGGGCAGGGGATGGACGGTCCGGAGAAAGGATACGGAAAAATTGCCGATTTCCAGGGAATCTCCCCCCTGGATGGGGATGAGAACAAAATTATCTTTATACTGCAGGGAAGAAAAAATGTCCTCCGGTTCAGGCGGACAATAAATTGGCAGCGGTGCCTCCCGCAGTCCCTCACGGCGGGCGGCATCCACTGCATAGCGGAGAACATAAAGATCACTTATATGATCATAGTGCAGGTGGGACAGGACCACCGCCGTCAGCCGGTTGAGATTCAGGAACTGCTGGAGCCGGGCCACCACGCCACTGCCACAATCAAGGAGAATGCTGGTGCTGTCATGGGTTAGAAGGTAGCCGGAACAGGCCTTGCCCGCCCCCGGATAGGGCCCATTGTTGCCGAGTACCGTTAACTCCATCCTACGGTTAGCCCCCCCAGATTTGTGATCAATCATTAAATTAATTCTATACTGCTCCACCTCCTATTACAAGGGGGAAATTCCCCGAAACGGTAGAGCGACCAGAGTTTCGTTCACAGATATTTAATCGCTTAAAAAAGATATTGAAAAGGGTGGGTATCCCTGAGATATTATGGGTGTGGAAAAGAAACCAAATACCTCAGAAAGGAGACCC